>JAJUFM010000135.1 GCA_029265995.1 Rhodospirillaceae bacterium
CACCGGGATCCTCATGCATTTGGATTGGTACTACGCGGCGGTTGCGCGGCGGAAGCGGCGGGTCAGGATTTCGTGTACCTGCTGCGCGCGCTGGCGATAGGTGTGCTCGAGCAACAAGCGCTGCCGCCCAGCCGCGCCGATCTCGACCGCCCGTTCCGGGGTTAGGGACTCCAGGCAGTTCAGGAGTTCCCGGCCGTCGTGCACGACCAGCACCTCCTCTCCCGGTTGCAGGAAGCTGTCGATCCCCTCCCAGGCATCAGTGATCAGGCAGCCGCCGGCGCCCACGGCTTCAAAAACCCGGGTAGCAGGGGAGAAGCCACGAGCGGCCATGCTGTCCCGGTTGATGTTGAGCACGGCTTTGGGGCTACAGTTGAAGGTGTTGTGCTCGCTCGTCGCAACGTGTCCGAGAGCCCGCACGTTGGGGGGCAGGCTTTTGTTCTCCCAACCGGATCCCCCCAGAAGGAAGGAGAGGTGTGGAGCCGCCTCAGCGGCCGACAGAAAGAAGCTCTCCACCCGCGCCTCCCGGTCCGGGAGGCGATTCCCGAGGAAAGAAAGATCCGCTCTATACCGTGGATCGCTTGGCACCGGATGATGGGTCTCGGGATCGAGCGCGTTGTAGATAGGCGCGCAAAAGCGGGTGCCCAGCGCCTCATAGGAGCGAACCACGCTGTCTCCACCGCCATAGGTCAGGACGGCATCGAGCTGCGGCAGCAACTGGCGTAGCGGCGCCTTTGACTTCTGTTCCAGCTCCGCAAGCGTTGCTGGCGCATCCACATCCCACCAGACTTTCAAGGCGTCCGGACGGGCCGCGGCCATCGCCAGAAGCAGCAGCTCTTCATCGAAGACGCCGACGCCGCTTGCCTTTACCACGACATCTGCCTCGGCAGCCTGCGCCGTCACGTTGCGCACAGCTTCCAAGCTCGCGGGATATACGACCACCCGGCACCACTCCGGCGGCTCGATGTCGCGATGATTCTGCCGCTCGTAAGCGTCCGGCTCATAAAAGGTGATGTCGTGACCGAGCCCCGCCAGTGACTTGACCAAGCCGCGATAATAGGTGGCCGCGCCGTTCCAGTAGCTAGAAAGGATACTGGAACCATAGAATGCGATTTTCATGTTCTGCCCCCTTTCGAGCCTGGCGGACGCTCGCTGCTCGCTCGCATCAGGATTTCAAATCATCGATCACGCTGTCTGCACGCGACCGGCTATCGCTTTCCGATAGGCGCCCAGCATGCGTACCGCCTGCCGCGGGAGGGTGAAGTCCGCGGATCGCCGTTGAGCACGCTGCCCCAACTCCTGCCGGCGTTCAGGCTCTCCGATCAAGCGGTTCACTGCCTGCGCCCATGCACGAGGCTGCTGCGGATCGATCAGGATGGCGCAATCCCCCCAGAGTTCCCGGAATGTCGGGATTGCGGACAGAACCAGGGCGGCTCCCGCGCTGGCTGCCTCCAGTACAGCCAGTCCGAACGGTTCATAGCGCGCCGGCGACACGAAAATCGGTGCGCGCCCCAGCCACTGCACGATTTCGCGATGACTTAACGAACCGAGGCTGTCCACATGCTGCGCCTGGACTGCCGAGCCCTGAGGGCCGCTCAGCGGACCCGCTGCCTTAAGCGGCCAGGCTAGTTCCTGCGCAACGGCGTCCAGGCACTTCAGGTTCTTTGCCTCGTCCCACCAGCGCCCCGCTGTGAAGACGAATTCCCCCTTCTCTGCAGCAGGCGCAATTGGGCGGCAGCCGTTGGGCACGACGTGGATCGGCGGCAAGTTTCCATAGACCCGCTGCAAGGCCTCTGCAAAAGCCGCAGTTGGTGTAATCACCAGATCCGCCGCCCGCAGGCCAGCAGCCATCATCCGCCTATGAACCTGCCATTCGGGAGGCAGCACCTCCTCGCGCATCGTGTCCCACCAGGTTCCGAGACAGGAGTGCGCCACCACGAGACGCGGGAGGTTGATCGTCAGAAAGGGCGCCAGCGCCGGTGCATTCAGGTGCAGCAGATCCGGCCGCCGTGCACGCAGCAGGCGATCAAGCGCCGCCGCTCCCTCCTTGGCTCCCTCTTCTCCGCTGCTCGCCCAGTCGAGCGGCGCGTCCAGCCAGATCAACTCAGCGCCAGCCGCCCTCGCCTCCTCGCCTTGTGCAACAGAAGGCGGTGGTCCGAGGCCGGCGATTGTCACTTCGACCCCTCGCTGTCCGAGCTCTTCAGCCAGATCGATGCAGTAGCGCCAGATTCCCCCCACGCTGTCGGTCGTAATGACCAGGTGGGTAAGCCGTGCTACCGCCACGCCTGGGCCTCCAAATGCGGCAGCTCCAGCGGACGCTCGTCCTGGATGTCGCTGAAGCGATCGAAGGCCTTGAGGTAGTGGGCGTGGGCTCGCTCCCAGGCCTGGTCGTCGGGCGCGCCCCAGAGCGCCCGGTAGTTCGGGGATGCCGGATAGGGAAACAGCGGAACCGGATCGTTCGACCACACCCCTGCACGTTCGAGACGCTGGCGCCAGGCTGCCACCTCTTCAGGGTCGTCTTCCTTGGTGCCTAGCAGATTGGCCTGTACAAAAGGAACGAAGCGCCTCGCATGCAGCAGGAGTTGCGTCAGCTCTTCATTGTCCAGCTTGCAGCGCTTGTTAAGCGCTTCCCGGCCTTCGACGCTGAGACTTTCCACCCCCGCCTCGATCGAAACGCAGCCGGCGCGACCGAGAAGCTCGATCAGATCCGGCTTCCACAAATCAATGCGCGTCTGCACGCCGAACTGAACAGGCCGCTCAACCAGAGCTTCCAGCAGGTCGCGACGCGGCAGAAAGATCTCGTCGATGAAGTAGAGGTAGGTCACTCCCTGAGCGATCAGCGCGTCTATCTCCGGGAGTATCTTTGTAAGTTCACGCTTCCGGTAGGCATCGCGATAATCGATTTTCGCACAGAAACTGCAGGCGAAGGGGCAGCCGCGGGAGGCTTCCACTTCGGCCCCCGGCCCTACGGGCGCGCTATCGAAGCGATGATGATGATGCCCGTGTCGCTGGATCCATTCATTCGGCCAGGCGAGGGGCGGATGGGAGACGAACAGACTGGCCTGAGCCCCCCCGTTTTGCCGCAGCTCGCCCTCTTCCAGCCAGGCGACTCCCGGCTGACTGTGGGGGTCAGAGGTGTCGGCAAGGGCCGCCACCACCTCCTCGCACTCGCCCATCACCACCAGATCCACTCCAAGCTTTTCCAGCGTGGGCCGCGGTGTGGTGGAGCCATGCGGACCCACTGCGACAAGCTGTCCGCCACGACCAGAAAGTGCGCGCACCAGCGCCAAGGGCACCCTCAACTCCGGCGGCGGACAGCGCCAGAAAAGGTAGCTTGGCGCGGTCGTGATAACCGTCATGTCAGGGCCGAAAGCCGCGACCTCTTCCGCCACCTCCTCGATGCCGCGACCCATGAGGTGGCCGTCAACCAAGAGTACCTCGTGCCCCTTGCCACGCAGAAGAGCGGCGCTATAGCCCAGTTCGAGCGGCAGATGCGGGTCCTGGCATCCGAAGTAAATACTGCCCTTGAAGCTCCAGGGGGGATTGACCAGCGCGACCCTCATGCCGGGACTCCTCCAACGCGGACTTCCTGAGGACGAGCCAAAGCGCCGCTGTCCTGCTGTTCGCCCATCCAATGATGTAGCCGCCTTAGCCCCTCGGCCCAGGGAACTGACGGTCTCCAACCGGTCGCCGCCCGAAGCTTGCTCGTGTTGGCGACGTAGTAGCGCTGGTCGCCGGCCCGTTCCGGGGCGTAGCCGCGGGCGATGCGCCGGCCAAGCATGCTTTCCATATGCTCCAGGACGCTCAGCAAGCTCACTGCATTTTCTGGACCGCCACCCAGATTGAAGGCTTGCCCCGCCAGCGCTTCCGCATCCTCTAACACCCGACGATAGGCGGCCACGGCATCGTCGATGTGCAAGATGTCCCGAACCTGAAGTCCGTCGCCATACAGTGTGATCGGCTCGTCCTTCAGCGCCTTGATCATGAAGTGAGCGACCCACCCCTGATCTTCCGTTCCGAACTGGCGTTGCCCGTAGATGCAGCTCATGCGCAAGACGACCGCCGGCAAGCCGAAGGAGGCGGCATAGTCCAGCACATACTGATCTGCTGCGCCCTTGGAGCAGCCGTAGGGGGTGGCGAACTGCAGCGGCAGGCTCTCGGAAAGCCCCCGCTCGGCCAGTGCCTGATCCTCGGGAAAGTAACCGTTGTTGCCTCGTTCCAGCGCCAGTTCATCGAGACAGCCGTAGACCTTGTTGGTGCTGGCAAAGACAAGCGGCACTGCCTCCTCTCGGCGGCGCAAGGCCTCCAGAAGCTGTACCGTGCTCGCGGTATTGATGGTGAAATCCTCAAGCGGACAGTTAAGACTTTCGGTGACAGCTACCTGAGCGGCCAGATGCACGACAGCTCCGCAGGCCTCTACCGCCTTGCTCAAGGCCGCCGTATCTCGCAAATCAGCTGTCTGGACGATGACGCGCCGGCCATGGCGCGCCCGCAGCCACTCGAGATTGGTGGAAACGCCGGGGCGGCTGAGGTTGTCGTAGATAATTACCTCGCGGCCTTCCGACAGGAAGGAGTCCGCAAGGTTGCTGCCAATGAAGCCGGAGCCGCCGGTGATCAACACCGGCCGCTCGTCCCCGACGGGTCGTACTGCGCTCAGACCGGCGCTTGCCAACTGCAGCTTGCGCCGAGCCGCCGGAATACCGCCCCGGCGAAGCACTCGGGCGAGCATCTTGTCCCGCCCTCGGAAGTCGAGCATCCCCACGTGGTAGTGCCGGATGTCGAATTGCCGTCCCTCTTGAATTTCTGCTTCGGGCGGTAAATCGGAGAGCGAATACCAATAGAGGCGATCAGCAGAGGTATCGTAGGCTTCCAGAAACCGCCGCACCTGTTCCAATTCATCGTGCCGCCACGTTGAGTAGCCAGCTTCAGTAATCCAGACCTCCGCCTCGGGATTGTAATGGGCGAGCAAGTCTCGGGCCTGGCCGATCAGCTCCGCCCAGCCCTGCCAGATGCCATTCTCGCTGTCCCAGGTGCCTGGAAAGCCATGAATGCCGACGGCAGAAACCTGGGACAGAACCCCGTATTGACCCATGAGGTCGAACCAGTTGAGGTCAAAGGGACAGGGTGCCCCCAAGACGGCCTTCTTGCCGCGCTGATTGGTCCAGTGGGCAGCGGCCCCGACCATCTCGGCAAAAAGCTGCCACCCCTGATCGATCCGCCAGTCCCAGTCGAGCAGGTTGTTGGGCTCGTTCCAAAGTTCCAGGTGCGTGAAGTGCTCGCCGTAGCGGTCGATCACCAGATCGACGAAATCCGCCAAATCCTGCAGGCGCTCCGGCGGGCCCGACGTGCTCCCGGTGCGGGAGAGAGAGGGTGGCGTATAGTGGATGCAGGGCAGAAGATCGAGCTGCCGGGCAAGCCGTGGAATCAGCCAATCATACCAGGCAGGCCCCTCCGGCATGTGAAAGTCGGCCCAGGACAGGTGCGTCCTGAGACGCGCAGCTCCGAGACCCTTGAGCTGGCGCAGGCTTTCATCGACACGTGCATACTCTCCCGGCCGGAACCACTCGGCGATTCCGAAGGTCTGTGCCCTGTCCTTTTTATCTTCCATGCTCTGGATCCCGGCTCCCTGTCAGGCTCTTGTCGAAGCCATTGCACCCGTCTGGCCCGGCGGGCCCTGCGGATCCGGTTCAGTCTTCGTCGCGGCTTACGAAGCGATTGAAACGGCTCAACTTTCCGTCAGCCGTCTTGTCTTGGTAGAGGAACGCTAGCTGAGCTTCTTCGAACTTCTCGAAGAAGGTGTCCCAGTCCAGATGATCGAGGTCTTCGTCGCCGGCTCCGGGAAAATCGATACGGAGAACACCGGCATCATCCTTGCCGCCACTGCCAGGGGCCGATGCGGGACGGCCACCTCGCTTCTCGACCCAGGGCTTGATTTCGCCGTGATCCGTCGTCTTGTTCGCGGTAGTGGACATGGCACTGCTCCATCTGCCCGACTTTCGGTGTCACAGCGGTGAACGGCCGCTGCCAGTCATGGTTCCGACCCTTAAGCCTGCCCCGCCGCGACGGAAGCCTGGCGCGCTGCACGCTCCTCGGCGAGCGCTTTTCGGAACCAGGCGACGGTCGGCGGAAGGCCCTGGTGCAGGGGAACACGCGGCTCCCACGCGAGGAGCTCGCGCCCCCGCGTGATATCCGGACAGCGCCTTCGCGGGTCGTCCTCGACCGGCGGCAGATGCTCGATCGCATTGGAGCAACCGAGCAAGCGCTGCACCGCTACCGCAAGCTCCAAGATCGTAAACTCTTCGGGATTACCCAGATTTACTGGCCCCGGAGGCTGCGCCTCTACCTCCATCAGGCGGAAGAGGCCCTCGATAAGGTCCGAGACGTAGCAGAAGGATCGGCTTTGCTTCCCACTGCCATAGATCGTCATCGGCTGTCCGCTAAGGCCCTGGGTAATGAGGTTGGAGACGATGCGCCCATCATCGGGGCGCATCCGCGGGCCGTAGGTGTTGAAGATCCGGGCAACGCGTGCGTCCGCTCGCTTTTGGCGGAGGAAGTCGAAGCAGAGGGTTTCCGCTACGCGCTTGCCTTCATCGTAGCAGGCGCGGGGACCGATCGGATTGACGTTGCCAAAGTAGCTTTCGCACTGCGGATGTTCTTCAGGATCGCCATAGACCTCACTGGTAGAAGCCTGCAGCAGGCGCGCGCCCCAGTCCCTCGCCAATTCCAGCAGCCTCAAGGTCCCTACCGTGCTGGTCGTTACCGTGTAAAGAGGATCCTGCTGGTAGTGCGGGGGGGAAGCAGCGCAGGCCAGGTTGTAGATCTGGCTCGCCTGTGGAAGATCGTTTGTTGAACGCACGTCCTCCTCGCTGAAGGAGAAACGCGGCTCCCGGAGGAGGCCGTTCAGATTCTCGATTCGGCCGGTATAGAGGCTGTCGATGCAATGCAC
>JAJUFM010000165.1 GCA_029265995.1 Rhodospirillaceae bacterium
ACCCTTCACGTCCGCCGTTGTCTTGCAACACCGCGCGAAGCTGCGTTGGCTAGTAGCGTCAAGAGCGCTCGGGCGCTGCTTCCCTATTGAACATCAGGGGGCGCAGGCGCTCTGCGGCCCCTATTCCGGCAGCTTGAAGATCGAGAGGTCGGGGCGACCGCCATCGTCCGCTTGGGGTTCCGGCTCCGGATCCATGGGGGGATTGGGGAGCTGTCCTGTGCGTTCGGCCTCTTCCTGGGCCTTGGCCACAGCCTGGTTAAGCTCGGACTGGCTGCAGAGGCCGAGGAGCACGGGATCCCGCGGGCGGATGTTGGCGGAGTTCCAATGGCTCCGATCGCGCACCGCCTGGATCGTCGTCTTGGTCGTGCCGATCAGCTTGGCAATCTGCGTATCCTTCAGCTCAGGATGGTTGCGCAGCAGCCAGGCGATGCCATCGGGCTTGTCCTGGCGCTTGGCCACCGGGGTATAGCGCGGGCCCTTGGTCCGCTTTGCCGGCTGGGGCAGATCTTGGCGCTTCAGGCGCAGGCGATGCTTCGGATCCTGCTGGCCACGCTCCAGCTCTTCCTTTTCCAGCTGGTTGGTGGCGATGGGGTCGAGGCCCTGGATGCCGGTCGCCACTTCGCCATCCGCGATGCCTTGCACCTCGAGTTCGTGCAGGCCGCAGAACTCGGCGATCTGCTTGAAGCTCAAGGAGGTGTTTTCAATGAGCCAGACCGCCGTCGCCTTGGGCATAAGAGGATATTCTTGCATGACTTTCTCCTCAGGCGCCGGGCCCCCTTTGGGCCCGTCGCCGCGTCCTCCTTGCGAAGAACGGCTGAAGTTATCGGGAAGTGAACCTTGCGCGGCTATATAAAGCCTCGCGCGGCGTCGTTAAAGGGAAAGCTGTACTTTCCGCCACTCCACGGGGCCCTGAAGAGGGCACATCGCAGGTTATGGCGTAAGCATGATCTTGCCGATGTGGCTGCTGCTTTCCATCAAGGCGTGGGCCTCGGCCGCCTCTGCCAAAGGATAGGTGCGGTGGATCAGGGGCCGTACCTTTCCAGCCTCGAGCAGTGGCCAGACCTGCGCCTGAAGGTTTGCGGCGATCGCGGCCTTGAAGGCGATCGGGCGGGGTCTCAGGGTGGAGCCGGTGATCGTCAGGCGCTTTACCATGACCTGCTGAAAGTCCAGTTCGGCCTTCGGCCCGCCCAGGAAGGCGATGAGGACGAGCCGACCGTCTGGGCGCAGCAGGCGCACGTCACGCGGAATGTAGTCGCCGCCCACCATGTCGAGGATGAGGTCCGCGCCCTTGCCCTCCTGCGATTCGGCGGTGGCGGCTCGAACTGCTTCCACGAAGTCTTCTTCGCGGTAGTTGATGGCCCGCTCCGCACCCAATTCCTCACAGGCCTCGCATTTCTCGGCGTTGCCGGCGGTCGCGAAGACGCGCGCCCCAAATGCCTTGGCTAGCTGAATGGCGGTGGTTCCGATCCCGGAGGAGCCGCCGTGGACCAAAAAGACCTCTCCTTCCCGCAGCTGGCCTCGATCAAAGACGTTGGACCAGACCGTAAAGTAGTTTTCCGGTAGAGCCGCCGCCTGCACCATCGTCAGGCCGCGCGGTATCGGCAGGCACTGGGCAGCCGGGGCGACACAGTATTCTGCGTAGCCACCGCCGGTTACCAGCGCACAGACGTGGTCGCCCGGCGCCCAGGATTCGACGCCCTCGCCGATGGCGACGACTTCACCGGAGAGCTCCAGGCCCGGAATGTCGGTGGCGCCCGGCGGCGGTGCGTAGTTGCCCTGGCGTTGCAGGACATCCGGACGATTCACCCCGGCCGAGGCGACGCGGATCAAGACTTCACCGATGCCGGGCTTCGGCACGGGGCGCTCCGTAGGCTGCAGCACTTCCGGGCCGCCGGGTTGTACAATTTCAATCGCTTTCATGCTTTCTGGCAGCACCGTCATCGCCTTCCTCCTGATTTGCTCTCTCCAAGAGAGCGGCTTCCTGACTTCCGATCGAAACGCTAACCAACCGGGACGCTCGACCAGAGTGCGATCTGCTTAACTTTTGCGTCCGCCTGCGGCAAGCGCCGCCGGGAGCAGCGTGAGTTGCTTTGCACTATGGGATTGATCGCCGCTTGCAGGTAGATTCCCGGAATAACTTGCGATGAGGAGGCCATCAATGGACAGCGATGACCTTGAACCACGTGCGGCCGTAGCGCGCCCCCCGCTTCTCGACCAGATGGGGGTAGAGGAACTGAAGGTCTACCTGGCCGAGTTGGAGCAAGAGGCCGAAAGGGTCCGAGAGATGATCGAGACCAAGACCAAGTACAAAGGCGCGGTTGAGGGCCTCTTCAAGATCTGACCCGCTTCAGGATTGCGCCCGGCGGCCTTCACCCTTGCGTCGCGCGTTCTGGAAGAGCAGCCAACCGAGCGGCCCGGCAAGCAGTACCAGGACGAGCCAGCCGACCCTTGGACCGAGAGGGCAGCCGCTGCCGGGCGGCGGGCGCCATGAACCTCCGTCGCGCGCGAGCGTTATATGAGCCAGCGGCAGGAGCCAGCCGACGATCACGATGGTCCAGGCGAGCCAGGGTTGCATGGGCTTCAAGATGCGCATCCTTCCGGCCGCTGCCAAGAGGTTAAACAAGGTGGGGCAGACGGCATGGCGGGCACACCGCGGGAGCAGCGAACCGAGGTAGAAATCCGTGAAGCGACCGCCATGGACGGGCTGGCCATCGCGCGTATCCAGATCGAAACCTGGCGGGCCAGCTATGCCGGGATCCTGCCGAAGGAATATCTGATCGACCTCTCGCTGGACGAGCGCGGCAGTTGGTGGCGCGAGGCCATCGGGCGAAAGCGGGAAGGAGAAACGCTGGTCGCGGAGCTGCCGGGCGGCGGCCCCATCGTTGGCTTTGGCAGTTGCGGACCGCCGCGCAACAAGCGCGCGCCGGCGCAGGGGGAGGTTTACACTCTCTACGTCGATCTCGACTGGCAAAACCAGGGAATTGGCCGGCAGCTGCTGGCGAGCCTGTTCGAGGAGCTGGTGCTGCAAGGCTGCAGCAGTGCCGTCATTCAGGTGCTGGCCGAGAACCCGGCGCGCTACTTCTACGAGGCTATGGGAGGTGAAGTCGTCGCGGAAGGGCACGACTACTTCGCCGGCGCTCGGCTGGCGATCCTGGCTTACGGGTGGCGCGATCTACAGGAATGGCTGGCGCAAGCCAGGCGTAGCGACTGAGCTGCTGGCGCGAAATCCTGTCTCCATCGGTGTGAGTGGAACGCTGACTTCCGGGCCTGAATCGGCTATCTAGCCCCATGACCGACCGCATCCTCATCCTCGACTTCGGCTCGCAGGTCACGCAGCTCATCGCCCGCCGGGTGCGCGAAAGCGGCGTTTACTGCGAAATCGTCCCCTTCAACGCCGAGCCGCAGCGCATCCGCGACTTCGGCGCCAAGGGCATCATCCTCTCCGGCAGCCCGGCCTCCACGACCGCAGCGGACTCGCCGCGCGCGCCAGAGGTGGTCTTCGAGCTTGGCCTGCCAATTCTCGGCATCTGCTACGGACAGCAGACCATGACCCGCCAGCTCGGAGGCGAGGTCGAGGGCTCGGACCATCAGGAGTTCGGCCGCGCCTTCCTCGATATCCGCGAGCCCTGCGCGCTCTTCGAAGGGCTGTGGCAGCCGGGCGAGCGCCACCAGGTCTGGATGAGCCACGGCGACCGCGTGGTGCGCCTGCCCGAGGGCTTTCGCGTCGTCGGCACCTCCGAGGGGGCGCCCTGCGCCGCCGTGGCCGACGACGCCCGGCGCTATTACGGCGTCCAGTTCCACCCCGAGGTCATGCACACGCCCGACGGCGCCAAGCTCATCGCCAACTTCGCGCACCGCATCTGCGGCTGTGCCGGCGACTGGACCATGGCCGCCTTCCGCGAACAGGCCATCGCCGCCATCCGCGCGCAGGTGGGGCCGGAGGGGCGGGTGATCTGCGGCCTCTCGGGCGGCGTCGACTCCTCGGTGGCAGCCGTGCTGATCCATGAGGCCATCGGCGAGCGGCTGACCTGCATCTTCGTCGACCACGGCCTGCTGCGGGCCGGTGAAGCGGCGCAGGTGGTCGAGGTCTTCCGCGACCACTACAATATTCCCCTGGTCGCGCGCGACGCCTCCGAGCTTTTCCTTGGCAAGCTCGCCGGGGTCACCGACCCGGAGCAGAAGCGCAAGATCATCGGCAACACCTTCATCGAGGTCTTCGAGGAGGAAGCGGCCAAGGCCGGCGGCGCCGATTTCCTGGCCCAGGGCACGCTCTACCCGGACGTGATCGAAAGCGTTTCCTTCACCGGCGGGCCCTCGGTCACCATCAAGAGCCACCACAACGTCGGCGGCCTGCCCGAGCGCATGCGCATGGCGCTGGTCGAGCCCCTGCGCGAGCTCTTCAAGGACGAAGTGCGCGAACTCGGCCGCGAGCTCGGCCTGCCGGAGACGCTGGTCGGCCGCCACCCTTTCCCGGGGCCGGGC
>JAJUFM010000204.1 GCA_029265995.1 Rhodospirillaceae bacterium
CAAAGTCCAGGGCGTCCGCCTGCAACGCTCGCGAGCCTGCAACGTGCCCAGCGACCATCTCGGCCAGGAACATCGACGCATTGATCGCAATGACGAGCCAGAGCACCCGGCGATAGACGGAAGACAAACCTTCAAAAGGCGGTTCATGACTGTGACAGCAGCTACCCACTAAAGTCAGGCTCCTTCGATATCGGAAGTCGCCTACCTACGTAATGTCTACAGTAACTGTAGGTTCAAGAGGCGTTGTGGATATGGACCAATCAAGGGTTTGGAAAACGATCGGTGACGTGGCGCGGGCGACCGGCACGAAGGTGCAGACCGTGCGCTACTATGAAGAGCTGGGGTTGCTGCCGCCGGCGCCTCGTTCGAGCGGCAATCAACGGCTTTATGACGACGCAGCGCAGAAACGCCTAAGCTTCATACGCCACGCGAGAGACCTGGGCTTTTCGCTCGAGGCGGTCCGAGACCTGCTGCGCCTGGCGGATCATCCGGAGCAGCCCTGCGCGGAAGCCGATGCCATTGCTGCGCGCCAACTGGAGGCGGTCAACCACCGCATCGATCGCTTGAAGTCCTTAAGGCGGGAGTTGCAGCACATGGTCGCGAACTGTGGCGGCGACAGCGTGGCACAGTGCCGGGTGATTGAAACGTTGGATGATCATAGCCTCTGCATTGAAGCTGATCATCGCCGCGTTTAGCTGTGGCTCTGTCGTCGGGGGAGCCAGCGGTTAGCGCGGCGTCTGGTGAAGGCGGCCAAGCAGCTCGTCGAGCTGATCGAGGTCCCGGTAGTGGAGCACGAGCGCCCCACCCTGCCCTTTCGGCTCGATCTTGACCTTCATGCCGAGAAGATCCGTAAGATCGCTTTCCAGGGCAAGGGTATCGGCATCCTTGCCGGCGGGCGTCGAGCCATTGCCGCGGGAACGACTTTTACCTGCTGACCCAGCCGCCTTCTCCGTCGCCACGAGGCGCTCTGTTTCGCGAACGGAAAGACCGGCCTTTACGACTTCTTCAGCCATGACCGAAGGTTGCTGGGCCCCAAGCAGCGCGCGAGCGTGACCGGCAGAAAGCTGCCCAGTACGCAGCAATTCCTTCACCCGGTCTGGGAGGTTTAGAAGGCGTAGCGTGTTCGCGATATGGGGTCGGCTCTTGCCGATAATGCGAGCAAGTTCTTCCTGAGAGTGGCCGAACTCCTCCATCAATCGGCGGTAGCCTTCTGCCTCTTCGATGGGATCGAGATCCTGACGCTGAACATTCTCGACAAGAGCCAGTTCCAACGCCTCGCCGTCATCCAGCTCCCGTACGACCACAGGGACTTCGTAAAGCTGCGCCTTCTGGGCGGCGCGCCAGCGTCTTTCGCCGGCGACAATCTCGTACTCGCCTGGTTTCTTGGGGTGTGGGCGTACAAGAATCGGCTGTAATAACCCCTGTACGCGTACAGACTCAGCGAGAGACTCAAGCTGCGCTTCATCAAAGTGGCGCCGCGGCTGAGCCTTTCCGGGATGAAGATACTCGACGGGTATCTGGAACGTCCCCCGCTCTGCAGCTGCCGCTTCACCCCCAAGGACCGGGGCAAGCGTCGCCGCATCCTCTCCCAGAAGGGCCGCGAGCCCCCGCCCCAGGCCTCGCTTCGGAGATCCAGATCCGCCGTTGCTCATAAGGTGAAATCCTCAGCTAAATCAATCAGGAGACGAAAGCGGCACTTGAGGGAAGCGGCCGACCCTCTTGCTGAAGAACCTCGCGCGCCAGGCCCAAATAAGCTTGCGATCCGGTACAGCGAAGGTCGTAAAGCAGGACCGGCTTTCCATGCGACGGCGCTTCCGACACACGAACATTTCTCGGGATCATTGTCTGATAGACCCGGTCGCCGAGGTGTAGTCGCACGTCGCTGGCTACCATCTCACACAGATTGTTTCTGCGGTCATACATCGTCAGCACGATCCCGTGGAGTTCCAGGCGGCTGTTGAGAGATCGCCGAATACGATCAATCGTTCGGAGAAGATGGCTAAGTCCCTCCAAAGCGTAGAACTCCGCTTGCAAGGGCACGATCACCCCACTCGCCGCGACGAGGGCATTGATCGTGAGCAGGCCGAGCGCCGGCGGACAGTCGATCAAGAC
>JAJUFM010000066.1 GCA_029265995.1 Rhodospirillaceae bacterium
CCAGCGCGAAATCAGCGTCGCGCGGGGCTTGGGTCAGGCGGTTGTCAAAGTAGGCCAGGGTTTCTTTCGAAACGAAATCGTAGTTCGCCAGCATGCCGCTCACCCGCTGGCCGATGATGGTGGGCGAGAAGAGCTCCGTGAGCGACGAGGCAATGGCTTCCAGCAAGCTTCGCTCCCGCACGAAGTGAACATAGGCATCAACGGCGAACTTGGTGCCCGGTAAGATGCCAACGGTCGAAACCACATAGTCGCGGTCGAGGCCGAGGCCATCCGTCAGCTTCAGCCAGCGGACAATCCCACCATCCCCCTCCCGTTCACCGTCGTGATCGAGAATGCGTTGCCGCCAGATGCGCCGTAACTCCGGCTCATGCATGCGGGACAGGACTGATGCGTCCTTCACCGGAATCATCGACTGGTAATAATAGCGGTTGAGGGCCCAGGCGCGGACCTGGTTCAGGGATAGTTCGCCGCCGTGCAGTCGCTCATGGAACGGGTGTAGATGGTGATATCGGGTCGCGCCTATCTGGCGGAGGCGCGCCTCCAGCTCATCAGGTGTCAGAAGGCCTGTCACAGCCTGACCTCCATTCCATCGTAGGCAACTTCCCAGCCCGCCGCTTCAACCGCTCTTCTTTCTTGCGAATCCTCGATTAGCACCGGGTTGGTGTTGTTGATGTGAACGAAGATCTTCCGGCCCACATCCAAGGCTTCAAAGGCGGCCATACTGCCGTCGGGGCCAGAGATCGACAGGTGGCCCATGCGGTGGCCGGTCTTTTTGCCGACACCGGCGGTGATCATCTCATCATCCTGCCACAGGGTGCCATCGAAGAGTACCGCGGCAGCACCGGTCAAGCGCTGGGCCAAGGCATCATTCATTCCGGCGCAGCCGGGGATGTAATAAATTGACCCCGCCTCGCTAAGGAATTCCACGCCTACCGTCGCTTGGCCAATGGCGCCGATCTCGAGGTCCGGTGTCTCCATGTAGAGCGCCGTTTTCCCGGGCACGGGAAAAACCCGCACTTCCAGACCCGCGAGTGGCTGAAACGGAGTGTCCAGCCCCAAGGCACGTCTTTCCACCACCCCCTCGGCCAGAACATCGAAGACGCGGTTGGCGCGCAAGATACTGTGGATCTCCTCCGTCGCGTAAAGGTCGAAAGGTTGCGACTCCCGCAAGCTCAGCAGGCCGGCGACATGATCGATATCGCCATTAGTGAGAAGCACGGATGATATCGGAGAGTGGCGTCCAGTGCCCCCATCTTGATGGCGAGGGTGTAGCTGGGGGTTGGTCTTGATCTGAGCTAGGACTTCAGGCGCTGCGTTAACCAGCAGCCATTCTTCGCCATTAAGGGAAACAGCTATCGACGATTGAGTCCGATGGCGCACGCGGCCATCGTTCGCCCATGCAAGCGTGCAGACGCGGCAACGGCAGTTCCATTGAGGAACGCCGCCACCTGCGCCGGCACCAAGAACGAGGAGCCGAAGGCGAGTCATCTGCTGCCTTCCCGCCTTCGCTCCCTCCGATTACAGCTCGGCCGGGAAGTAGCTGTTGATCTCCATCCCGACACAGATCTCGACGATGCGGGGTGTCGTCCAGGTCATGTGCGCGTCCTCCAGTCAGGTGGGCGGCCAACCTTTCCTAAGGAAATAATAAGAAAGATCAGCCTTTCTCGACGAATTAGAGATTCTATCGTCAGAACGATAGTTATGTAGACTTGTTAGTCTGTCAAGTTGGGCGTGCTCTTCTTAAGGTCCACGTTCACGAACATGAATCCCCTGCTGCGTACCGTCACGATGATTCGGCCAACGCTTGGAAAGGTCTCGCCTATCTTGTGGCGCAGGTAGCCAATGTAGACATCAACGACGTTCAGGGATGCGCCCCCCTGGCCTGCCCAAAGAGCGGAGAAGATGTCGGCGCGCGCTACCGGCCGGTCGGCGTTGCGCATCAACAGAGCGAGCAGGTCGGCTTCTCGCTCAGTGAGCCGTAGACGTTTGCTTCCTCTTTCGAGCAGCCGGCTTTCCAGGTCGAGTTGGAACTCACCGACCACCAGGCGTGCGCTGTTTTCTTGGTGGGCATGACGGCGCTGTTCCTGCACCCGCACCCGGGCCAGCAACTCCTCAAAGGCGAAGGGCTTTACCACGTAATCGTCGGCTCCCGCCAGAAGGCCCTCTGTGCGCTCGGCAACGCTCGATCGCGCGCTCAGCATGATGATCGGTGCATCCTGGCCGGCGTTGCGCAGGGCGCGACAGACGTCGAGGCCAGAGGTGTCCGGGAGCATGATGTCCAGGATAATCGCCCGTAGATCGCCAGCCTCTCGCGCCAGCCGCAGGGCACACTCCCCATCCTGCGCCAGCTTGACCTGATAGCCCTCGCCGCCAAAGCCGCGCTGCAACAAAGCGCCGATATCGCAATCGTCCTCAACGATCAGGATGGTCATAGTCCTGGCCTTCCTTCTGTAGCTGATCCGGCAGATGGAGCGTGATACAGGTACCGCTCGTCCCGGGCCGTGTGGAGCTTTCCAGTCGAATCGAGCCTCCCTGCTGCTCAATCACCCATTTGGCCAGGGCAAGCCCAATTCCGAAGCCGGTGCCTTCCTTGGCCGGATTGCCTCGATAGAAGCGCTCAAAAACCTTGTCCTGCTCTTCCGCTGCTATCCCTGCGCCTTGATCTCTGACACGCAGGGTCACGCCGTCGGCCTCCTCGGATCCCGACAGCAGAATCTCCGACCCTCGGGGGGAGTGACGTACGGCGTTAGTCAGCAGTCCCTCGAGTACTTGGCGCAGCCATTCTCGATCGGCGTCTATATGAGGCGGGAGCGGCTCCTTTACCCTGATCGTCACGCCAGCGCGCTGCGCCATGCGCTCTATCCCCTCGCGGGCCTCTTCGATCACGGGGGCGAGGGGCAGCCGCTGGATCTCTAGGTCGATCTGGCCGGTTTCCGAACGAGCGACGCGCAACAGATCCTCCACACGTCGGTGCAGCCCCTGCGCGCGGTTGCGAATGGTCAGGAGTGATTGCGCGAGGTCATCGTCGCAGCTACCGCTGCGCAAGCTCAGTTCCGCTTCCCCGAGAATGACCGTCAGCGGCGTGCGCAATTCGTGGCTCACGTCGGTGAAAAACCGTCGACGGGCTTGATCGATATCTGCCAGCTGCGCATTGGCGATCCGAAGCTCGGAGGTGCGCTGCTCCACCTCCTCCTGCAGTCTTTGTTGCCGCTGCAGCAAGGCCGCATCCCGGTCCTCGAGCTGGGCTGCCATGCGGTTGAAACCCTCCATCGCCCGACTTAGCTCATCTTCGCCTTGAACCTGAAGGCGAGTGCCGAAGTCGCCAGCAGCGATAGCGGCAGCTCCTTCGCGAACGGCGGCGATGCGCCTCAAGAGGGGGCGGGCGACACCCCGATAGATCAGGAAGCTGACCAGCAAAGCGCCCACGAGAGCGAGAGCCGTAAGCTGTCGCAACTCTTCGGTAAGGCGGGCGGTGGCCTGCTGAGCCGCGTGGGCCGCGATGCGCTCCTGCTCGATCATATCGCTGAGCGCAGGGCCAAAACTGGCAGCAAAGAGATCGAAGCTCGCGGCCAGGCTGGCTTGGGAGGCCGGTGACGGGCCGGCGCTGAGAAGGTCGCTCGCTTGCTGATCGAGTACGTTGAAGCGCGCGCGCATGTTGGCGGCGATCCGAGACCTTCCGCCGGTCAAGGCGGCTCCGGCTGCTGTGTCTGCGTCGCCGGCTTCCTCTGCCAGCGCGGCGCCAAGGCGATCAAAGGCCTGCTGGACTCTGGTGCGAGCCTGATCCAGACCGCCAGCTGCCTCAGGCCTTTCTGCAGCCTGCAGTGCCAGTAGCGCGTAGTCTCCCACCCTTTGCGACAGGGCAGAAAGCAACTCGATGCGTGCCTGGGCCGAAGCCAACTTCTCGACCCGGACGTTGGTGGAGTTCAGCGCCCAAATCAGGACGAGGGCTGACCCCAGAGCAATGCCTAGCGAGACGATGAGCAGCAACGCCAGTCGCAGACGCAGGGAGGGCAGCAGGGACGTCGCCATCAGCGCGCTGCTTCCGCAACTTGGGGCGGAGCCTGTATCGGAACCGGTTTTTGTGGCCGAAGCCTGGCGAGGAACAATCTCACGACGCCTATTCGAGTGCCTGTACTTCTACGTTCGCGGCGTCCTCCCGAAGCCATTGCCAAAGACGCACTTCAGGAGGTTAGCAACTGCTGGTGCAAAGCTTCAATCTGAGCCTTGTCGCGCCGCTCTTCCCTGGACATAGGAACAGTCAAATCGCGCCGAATTTGCGCCGGAGCTGGGCCTTCCAGCAGCAAAATGCGGTCTGCAAGCCGGAGCGCCTCACGGCTGTCGTGGGTGACGAAAAGCACCGTCGCCGGATGGCGCTCAAGAAGCCGGCACAGCAGGTCGCGGAGGCGGTCCGCAGTGGGCTCATCGAGGGATACAAAGGGTTCATCCATCAGCAGCAGGTCCGGCTCCACCGCGAAGGCGCGGGCCAAGGCAGCGCGGCGCTGCATCCCCAAAGACAAGCGCTCCGGATAAACGTGTGCGGCATCAGCCAGCCCCACTTCCTGTAGAAGAATCTCTATTCGCTCCCGCGCTTCGGAAGTGGAGGGCAGGACGAGCAGAAGGTTCTCTAGAAGGGTCCGCCAGGGAAGGAGCCTCGGGCTTTGGAAGGCGTAGGCGATTCGCGGGGTGCCCCTACCGTGGAAGACGATCCGTCCTTCGAAGTCACTGTCCAGGCCGGCGATCATGTTCAGAAGCGTGGTCTTGCCGATACCCGAAGGGCCGAGGAGACAAAGAAAAGTCCCCGGCTCGACCGACAGCCGAAACGAGCGGTACACCAGGAGCGGCGGTGCGTTTCCGACCGCCGGAAAGCGCTTTTGTGTAATTTCGATTTCCAGCCCGGTCACCGTCGCCACCTATTCACCGCCCGTTCCCAGGGTTGCAGCAAGGCGAGCTCGATGAGCTGGATAACGAGGATGAAGGCAAAAGCGTAGGCCAGGATGGTCGCCACGTCGAAAAGCTGGAAAGCCATGTAGAGCTCAAATCCGACGCCGCTGGAGCGACCGAGGAGCTCCACCACCAGCACAATCTTCCAGACCAGAGCCAACCCCGACCTGGCTGCGGCCGCGAAAAAGGGCACCAGTTGCGGCAGAACAACGTGCCGTAGCGTCTTCCAAGCTCCAAATCGATAGACCCGCGCCATCTCCGCCAGATCGCGGTCCAGGGCCAAGGCGCCTTCGCGCATGATCACCGCTACGTTTGGAATCTTGTTAATGGCGACGGCTGTCACTGCGGCAGCTTCGGTCAAGCCGAACCAGACATAGCAGAGGATGATGACGACAAGCGCGGGAAGGTTCAGGAAGAGGACCAGCCATGAATTGAAGAGCCGGTCCAACTTCGGCGCACGGCCGAGGAGAATGCCGACAGCGCTGCCGAGAAGCAGCGCTATGAAGAAGGCTGCTCCCACCCGGCCCAGAGTGGCACTGATGTGATAGAAGAGGCGCCCACCCTCCGCCGCGGCAATAAGAGCGTCCAGGACCAGTAACGGGGAAGGAACCGTTCGGCTTGCCACCAGGAAGGAAAGGAATTGCCAGAGCGCCAGGAAAGCGAGAAGGGAAAGAGCTGTCCAGGCAAGCCGCTGCCAGGCTCTCATTGCCTTCCTTTGCTTGGAACGAAGAGCTTCGAATCGAAAGTAGTCATCGGGCCTATCAGTTGCTCGCCACCGAGATGGCCGAGCAAGTCGAACAGCTTGCGCGCGGCCTGCTGGTGGGCGGCGTCCCAGGGATCGGGAACGCCCGCCCGATAGCGGGCTCGCAGCGCCTTAAAGTCGCCGGGGCGCTCGATTCGCATCAGCGGCCGCAGGCCTTCCCATACGTCGTCATCGTGCAGCAGAAGATGCTGAGCTTCCTCCACCGCGCGGAAGAAGGCGGCAATCTGGTCCGACCGCTCCTCCTGGTCTCGCCAGACGAAGCCGACCAGGGGTGGCGCCGGGTCAAGGTCCAGGGCATGCAGGACATCTGCGACTTCTGCGATTACCCGATAGCCTTCGGCTTCCAGACGGGCGGCGAAGTTCCAGTAAGTAAGAAGTGCATCAAGCCGCCCCATACGAAGCTGCTCTGACAGCAGGGGCGGAGCACCATAGAAGGGCCGGGCGTCTTCCGCCGGATCAAAATCGTAATCCTGGCGCAGGTGTGCGCGTAGCAAAAGCCAGCTTTTATCCAGGGCGCTGCCGGCGACCCCAATCCTTTTACCGGCTAGATCAGAAAGCCCCCCAATCTCACTGTCCGGCGGTGCGAGGATTGCGCCCAGCGCGCTGCTGTAGGGATAGAACAGCAGCTTCTCACCTTCAGCACGCTGCCGTAGCGCCCAGAGCCAGTCGCTCACGATCATGTCGACCGAATCGCCTAACAGCGCAATCGTCGAGGCTTGATTGGAGGCAAAATCGACCCGCTCCATCTCCAAGCCTGCTTGAGCGTCCAGGTGTTGTGCCTCGATCGTGTGCAGGAGCCAGTTGACGGATCCGAAGCGCAAGCTGCCGACCCGGAGTGGCTGAGAAGCCACCGACGGCAGAGCACAGATTGCAGCTCCGGCCGCAATCACAGCCATGAGCTGGCGCCGAGTAAGGACTGACCTCCCGTTTCTCATGTTTTGCGTCTAGATCCTGTTCAGATCTTTCGTGCCTTCTTCGCACTCTACTATGTCGTGATTGCGCGCAATCCTCAATGCGCACCTGTTCTTATTAAACTATTAGTATTTTAAGCTGGTTGATTTGAAAGTGAGGCTCGTTCTAGCATGAAGTGGCTGCTATTCTGTTTAGAAGGGCTGTCACGGGCCGTTTAAAGAAGCTGGTGGCAGCCCGCCAAGCAGTGTCCGGGTCACTGGCTTGGATGGAACAAAGAAACTTCTGTGGGGAGGGTCCTGTGCTCAGCGACGAGTGCCCGAAGAGGTTTGGACGTAGGGGGCGAGGAGCCCTGCTCACGGCTTTGGCAATTGGTTTTGCCAGTTTCTACGCGCCGCCGCTGACTGCCCAGCAAGAGAAGCTTCAATATTCGATTGGAGTGCTGCGGCAATTGCCCGAGCCGCCGGCCTGGGAGACCGCCTTTACCCGCCCGCCTGAAGATGAAGGTATCGCCGGAGCTCGCCTCGCGATCGAGGACAACTCCACCACGGGCGCTTTCCTCAACCAGGAATTCTCGCTTACCGAGGAGGTCATAGGACCCGACGACGACCCCATGGAGGCTTTCGAGCGCCTCGTGGGGGCCGATGTCGGTTATCTCCTGCTGGACGTTCCGGCAGAGCAGATGACAGCGATCGCCGACGCGGCGCCAGAGGAGATGCTGCTGTTCAATGCGGGGGCGCATGAAGACCGGCTTCGGAATGAGGATTGTCGTTTGAACCTGTTCCACAGCGCTCCCAGTCACTCGATGCTGACGGACGCTTTGGCCCAGTACATGGTCACGAAGCGCTGGACCAACTGGCTCCTGATCGAAGGTACCCGCCCGGGCGACAAGCTCTACGCCGATGCCCTGAGACGTTCTGCCGAAAAGTTCGGTATTCGCATAGTGGATGAGCGAGTGTGGGATTTCGGCCCGGATACAAGGCGTCAGGCGCAGGCGGAAGTGCCGGTATTCACTCAGGGGGTCGACTACGACATCGCCGTGATCGCAGATGAGTTGGGCGAGTTCGGCGATTTGATCCTCTATCGCACTTGGGATCCGCGGCCCACCGCAGGAACCCAGGGCCTCAGCCCGACAGCCTGGCATCCGGCAATCGAGGCCTGGGGCGCCGTCCAGCTCCAGAATCGCTTCATCCGGCTGGCGGATCGTCGGATGGGCGCGCTCGACTATCAGTTCTGGGTCGCAGCCCGCGCCATTGGAGAGGCCGCGACCGTCGTCAACGATGACCACACGGCCGCTATCCGCGAGCGTCTGATGAGCGACGATTTCACAATGGCCGCCTTCAAGGGGGTCCCGCTGAGCTTCCGCCACTGGGATCGACAGCTGCGCCAGCCCATTCCCTTGGCCCATCCAGCGTCTCTGGTTTCCACTTCCCCGCAGGAAGGTTTCCTGCATCAAAGCACGCCGCTGGACAGTCTCGGGCGCGATGCGCCTGAAACCGGCTGCCAGCATCCCGGCTAAACGGACGAAACAAGGACAGGGAGAAGAACATGCGACTGCTCACGGCCGTGAGTGTAGCGGCCCTACTGGGCCTCAGCGCCGGCGCCGCCCAGGCGCAATCCTACAAGATCTTCGTTTCGAACGAGCGCGATCACACCATCAGCGTGCTGGATGGCGACAGCCTGGAAGTCATCGACACCTTCGAGACTGGTCGCCGACCCCGCGGCATCACCAAGACACCGGACAACAAGTGGGTGCTGCTCTGCGCCAGCGATGACGATCACATCGAGGTCTACGACGCTGAAACCCACGAGTTGGTGAAGACACTACCCTCGGGCCCCGATCCGGAGCTCTTCGTTCTGCATACAGACGGAGAGACGCTCTACATCGCCAACGAAGACGACAACCTCGTCACGGTGATCAACATCGTGTCGGGGGAAATCCTCGCGGAGGTGCCGGTGGGGGTGGAGCCCGAAGGGATGGGGGTGAGCCCGGATGGGCGCTACGTGGTGAACACCTCCGAGACCACGAACATGGCGCACTTCATCGATACGGAATCTTTTGAGGTGGTGGCCAACGTACTAGTCGATTCCCGGCCGCGCATTGCCGAGTACAAGAGCGATGGCAGCGAACTCTGGGTGTCGGCGGAGATCGGTGGAACGGTGTCGATCATCGATCCGGAGGCCCATGAGATCACCGAGAAGATCACCTTCGAGATCTCAGGTGTGCCTCAGGAAGCGGTGCAGCCGGTGGGCGTGAAGATCGTCGAGGACGGTAGCCTGGCCTTCGTGGCGCTGGGCCCCTCCAATCGCGTGGCGGTCGTGGATGGCGAAAGTAAGGAGGTCCTGGATTACCTTCTCGTCGGGCAACGGGTCTGGCAGCTGAATTTCTCGCCGGACGAAAGCCTTCTGTTCTCCACCAATGGTGCATCACACGACATTTCTGTCATCGATGTGGCGGAGCGCGAAGTGATCAAGTCGGTCGGGGTCGGACAATATCCCTGGGGCGTGGTCGCGGTACCCATGGAATAAATTGCAACCAGATTTACGGGAGGTGAGACGGATGAAGGTTTTGATAGGGGCGAGCCTGTCGCTCGCCATGCTGATCGGTACCCAGGCTGCGCTGGCGGAAGGCGATCTGGCCATCCGACCGATCGAGCTGGATACGCTGGAAGTGGCCGGAGGCGAGTACGGCTTCAGCGTTTCCCACGAAGAAATCGAGTTGGAAACAGGACAGGCTTACACGCTGACCATCAGTTCCCCTGGCCTGCAGGAATGTGCCTGGCGGGCGCCGCAGTTCGTGGAGAACATCTATATTCGCAAGATCGAGGTGGGTGAGGTCGAGATCAAGGTTCGCGCCTTTGACGAGCTGGAGTTCGAGGAAGAGGGTGAGGCTGAGATCTTCTTCGTACCGATCCGCCCGGGAACCTTTGAATGGAGTTGCCGTGGCCTTGAGCCGCGTGGTGTCATGGGGCGCTTTGTCGTGCGATGAGGAGTCCAGGTGGCGCGGGAGAGGTCTGCATCCGAACTTGCTCTGGAGGTAGAGGCTGTCAGCCATAGCTTCGGCTCGCGCAAGGCGCTCGATGGGGTGTCGCTGCAAGTCGGCGAGGGTTCCTTTACGGCTTTGCTGGGCCTGAACGGCGCCGGTAAAACGACGCTCTTCTCTCTGATAACGCGCCTCTATAACAGCCGAAGCGGCAGTATCCGCGTTATGGGACATGATGTGCGCCAAGAGCCGCGGGCGGCGCTCGCGGCTCTTGGGGTCGTGTTCCAGGCGCGAACCCTCGACCTAGAGCTGAGCTTGCGTCAAAACCTACTCTACCATGCGGCGCTGCACGGCATCGGGCCGCGACAGGCGCGGCGGCGGGCGTGCGCCCTGTTGGAGCGGGTCGGCCTGGAAGGGCGGGAGACGGAGCGGGTGCGTGTCCTCTCCGGAGGTCAAATGCGCCGGCTAGAGATTGCTCGTGCCCTTTTGCACCAACCTCGGCTGTTGCTACTGGATGAACCGACGGTGGGGCTTGATGTCGGCGCGCGGCACGATCTGCTGGCTGAGGTGCGCCGACTGGTGGCGGAGGAGGGCCTGGGCGTCCTCTGGGCTACCCATCTCATCGACGAGATTGGCCCTGGCGATCAGGTAGTCGTTCTGCATGAGGGACGCGTCCTCGCCAGTGGTAGCCGCGAAGCTGTAGCGGCACAGGCTGGGTCAGAAGATCTGCTCGGGGCGTTCCGCAAGATTGTGGGTTTGCCGCAGGCTCCGCTTACGGAGGCAACCGCATGAGCGGTCTGGCACAGCAAGGGCAGGTTGCGGCGAAAGGCATTCCGGCAGCCGGCGTCAGCGGCTATCTCGTCTGTCTTACGGGCATCGTGTGGCGCGAAGGGCTCCGCTTCCTCCATCAACGGGGCCGCTTTCTCTCGGCGTTGGTCCGGCCACTGGTCTGGCTTTTCATCTTTGCTGCTGGCTTTCGGGCGGCTCTGGGCGTCTCGATCATCCCGCCTTACCAGACTTACATTCTCTATGAAGTCTACATCATGCCGGGGCTGGTCGCGATGATTCAGCTCTTCAACGGACTGCAGTCCTCTCTGTCGATGGTTTACGACCGGGAAGTGGGGGCTATGCGAATCCTGCTGGTGAGCCCCTATCCGCGATGGTTTCTGCTGCTGTCCAAACTAGTCGCGGGCATTGCCGTCTCGTTGATCCAGGTTGGCGCTTTTCTGGTCATCGCCTACTTCTGGGGCATCCGCCCCCCAGCTTTGGGCTATCTTGCAGTTCTGCCGGCGCTTGTTCTTTCAGGTCTCATGCTGGGCGCCCTGGGCCTCTTGCTGTCCTCGGTGTTTCGCCAGCTCGAAAACTTCGCAAGCGTCATGAACTTTGTGATCTTCCCGATGTTTTTCGCGTCTTCCGCCCTCTATCCCTTGTGGCGGGTTCGCGAGTCCAGCGTGCTGCTTTATGATATCTGCCGCTTCAATCCCTTCACCCACGCGGTAGAACTTATCCGTTACGCCCTCTATCTGCAGGTCAACTGGACGTCTCTGGCTGTGGTGGTCGGAACGGCGGCGGTGTTTATGACCCTCGCGGTTGTGGCCTATGATCCTGCGAAAGGGCTGCTCGCGCGACGCGGGGGGCCGGCCGGAGGGAAGCCCCAGGTACCAGGGAGAGAAGCATGAGAATCCATGCCTCAGCGCCTCTAGCTGTTCTGCTGCTATCCGTGACGATGCTCGTCACGCCGGCCGCGGCACAGCCTGCGCATCAGGATGAAAGCTGGCCCTGCATCCAGCGCAAGGTTCCCCAGCTGCAGCCGGCACAGGTCTGGACGGGCCCGCCGGTGGAGGAGGAACTGCGTCTTTGGCGCAACGACCGCGAGATCGCGACCTTGGTCAGCCAGTTGGCGAGTCGGCGCATGCCCATAGAGGAGGCGCGTGAACGCATTGCGGAGTTTGCAGAGGCGGCTGGGGCACAAAAGCAGGAGCGGCTGACGCTGCTTTTTGCCGGGCTGTTTCAGCGGCTCAACAATGAGCGCGGCCGCATCGTTCGCGGTATCGAGCGCTACGCTGAAAACCAGAAGGCGCTTTCAGAGGCGATCAAGAATACGCGTGAGGAGTTGGCAAGTCGTCAGGAGGAAGAGGGCGGGGCACCGCGGCGTGATGGATCGATTGCCACTCCTCGCCGCGATGGTGCGGATGCGACTCCCGACGATCTGCAGGACAATCTGCGCTTCGCCTCCGACTTGGATGAAAAGCTCTACTGGGACACGCGGATCTATGATGAGCGTCATCGGGCGCTCACCTACGTTTGTGACAGCCCAGTAATCATCGAGCAGCGCCTCTTCGCCTTAAGCCGCGCTATCCAGCAGCACATGGACTGAGCGAGGCTTAGACCCCCAGAGATATTGCATCTATTGCTTCGCTCACTTCGAGGCTTGCAATGACGCGGTTGGAGTTACATAACGGACGTTAAGAGGGGGCAGCTGCCTCACGTGGCCCTTCTTTGGGAGAAGCGAAGTGAAGGGTCTCGGACCGTTGGGTATTCTTTCCAAGACCATTCACTTCGTCAGCAGGGAAGGTGAAGCGGATCGCGCCTAATTCGGATCGCTTTGCGATCCGGTTTGATAGGCGATTGGCTGGTTCTTCTCGTCGAGCAGCGGCACATTGTACTTCTTCAGGATCGCGTGCAGCTCTTCCTGATGTTCCCGGATAAACACATTTAGCTGCCGGCGCCAATTTACCTCGCCGGGCCGCACGCCGAAGGTCATGCGGTAGGCGAGAGGCGGGCCTTGCTCTTCCTTGATCAGAGGGATCATCGTTAGGGGAGCCCCCAACTGAGCAGCGTAGTAGCCGGCCGACGGCCCCCATAGGATACCGGCGTCGATCACGCCATCCACGATGTCCTTGATCATGTCTTCCGAGGGGGAGTCGTAGCGCCGGTCCACCATCAGGGGATAGGGCTTGGCCGTCGGCATGAGGCCGAGACGCATCAGGTGAGTCGACGGCGCGGTGCCGGCGATAACCCCTAAGCGTTTCCCCTTGAGACGAGGATCAGAAAGCGTCTCGATACCCTTCAGGCTGTCGTCATCCTCGGGGATCAACAGCATCCAGGAAGAGCGGTAGTAGTGGTTGGTGTTCTGCACCGGGTCCGCACCGCCCACCATGTTCAGAGCGATGTCGCAGTGGCGCCCGCCAAGGGTATTGCGGTACCAGCCCGTGGCCTGGGGATACCAAGTGTACTCGAGTGGCAATTCGAGAGACGTGGCGAGCAACTCGGCGATCTCGTTCTCGAAGCCTTTGCCCTCACGATTGGACATGGGCATGTCCGCCGGATCAGCGCACACCCGTAAAGAGGCGCGGCTCACGAGGTCAGAAACTTCCTGCGCCGCGGCTGGTACGCCCTGGTAGAGGGTGCCAGCCGCGGTTGCGGCCAGGAAAAGCAGTCGCAGGAACGAACCGCGGCGGCGACGAGCCTCAGGTACCAAAGCAGGCGTCTTCTGCTTCTGTTGCCGCATCTGGCTTGTCCTCACGCTTAGCGGGACGGCCGCGCGGGATGGCGTCATCCGAGCGCGCCTTCAGGTAGATGTAGATGTCGTCAATGTAGCACATGACATTGGGGTTATCGCCAAAGGACGGCATCACGGAGTTGCCGCTGCCGCGTCCGTTAACCACAATGTCCATGAACTCGTAGTAGTCTAGGCGCTTCAGCGAATTGGCGAGCGCCGGCGCAAAGGTGCTGCCCATACCGTCCGGCCCGTGGCACACGTGGCACTCGGAATGGTAGCGTCGAAAACCCTGATAGATGTACCAGTCGACAGTGCCGTCCTCACCGACATGGTAGGTCGGTGTGCCTTCCTCTGTGTAAGATTTGCCGTCCTCTCCCCGAGTAACACCCTCTTCCTGGGCTGCCAGCTCTCCGGCTGCGCCCGTCAGCAGCGCCGCTCCCAAAAGAAGTGCGGCTGTCCTATGAAGAAATCGTAGGGAAAAATTCATGCGTTCCTCTTTGCCTCTGGCAGATCCTTATTATTTTCTTATTCGGTTGTCTCACAGGAAGGGCCCGGCGTCTCGCGACGTCGGGCCCTTTAGTGATTATCAGCAGAACTGCATTATTCAGGCAAGGAGAATACAGTCAACTGTCCGCCCAGAGCCGTGTAGTTGCTGAGGGCCGAGTAGCCACCGACCGCGCCGAGGCCGGCAGTCGGATCCGTAAGACCGGCCGCCAGGCCGATGCCGGCCCAGCCGCCTACGCCGGACAGCACGGCGATGTACTGCTTGCCGTCATGCGTATAAGTCGTGACGTTGCCGATGATGCCGGAGGGCGTCTTGAAGCTGAAGAGCTCGTCGCCCGTCTCGGAGTCGATGGCCTTCAGATAGCCTTCCAGCGTGCCGTAGAAGACTACGTCACCGGCCGTGGCGAGCGCACCGGACCAGACCGAGAAACGCTCCGGGATGCTCCAGACGATTTCACCCTTGGCCGCGTCCCAGGCGATGAAGTTGCCCATGTGGTCGTCGCCCTCGGGCGGGTACATGGACACCGTCGCACCGACGTAGGGCTGACCGGCCGTATAGGCGACCCGGTAGGGCTCGTAGTCCATGCAGACATGGTTCGTCGGGACGTAGAAGAGGTTGGTCTTCGGCGAGAAGGCCGCCGGCTGCTGGTCCTTGGTACCAAGAGCCGCAGGGCAGATGCCCTGAACGTTCACGTCTTCACCGGCTTGAGCGGTCGAATACTCGGGTACCACGACCGGCCGACCGTAGGTATCGCTCTCCGGATCCATGTCGACGTGGGACGCCCAGTTGACGATCGGGTCGTACTTCTCTGCCACCAGCAGCTCGCCGGTTTCGCGGTCGAGCGTATAGGCGAAGCCGTTACGGTCGAAGTTGACCAGCACCTTCCGCATCTCACCGTCGATCTCGAGATCGACGAGGATGTTTTCGTTGACGCCGTCATAGTCCCACTCGTCGTGGGGCGTCTTCTGGTAGAGCCACTTGGCCATGCCAGTGTCGGGATTGCGGGCCATGATGGTCATGGTCCAGCGGTTGTCGCCCGGACGCTGTGCAGCGTTCCAGGTACCGGGGTTGCCTGTGCCATAGTAGACAAGGTCAAGATCTGGATCGTAGCTGAACCAACCCCAGGTACAGCCGCCGCCGAGTTGCCACTGATCACCCTCCCAGGTGTCCAGGCTGGAGTTCTCGCCGATGGGCTTGCCGAGATGGGTCGTCTCCTCAGGATCGACCAGCATCGCATCGTCAGGGCCCTGAGAGTAGGCGCGCCAAACCTGGTCGCCGCTTTCGATATCGTAGGCAGTGACGTGGCAGTTGGCGCCGAACTCACCGCCCGAGATGCCGACGAGCACCTTGTCGCGGATCGGGATCACGGTCGCCGTGTTGGTTTCACCCTTCTTGGGATCACCGTTCACCACCTTCCATTTCTCTTCGCCGGTCTCCGCGTCGAGAGCGACCAGCGTGGTGTCGGCTTGATGCAGGAAGATGGTGTCGTCGGCGTAGGCGAGACCGCGGTTGACGGTATCGCAGCACATTACCGGAATGACTTCCGGATCCTGGACAGGTTCATACTTCCAGATGATGCGCCCGTTGTCGTTCAGATCGAGAGCATAGACAATGTTCGGAAAAGGGGTATGGACGTACATCACATCCCCGAGCACCAGTGGCCCACCCTCGTGCCCACGCAGTACGCCGGTTGAGAAGGTCCAATCGACCCGAAGGTCACCCACGTTGTCTCGGTTGATCTGATCCAGCGTGGAGTAGCGCGTATTAGCGTAATCGCCGGTTTGTATTACCCATAGATTGTCATCTTCCATGAGCTCCATGAGCTCATCATTGGCTTGGGCGGGCCAAGCCAGGGCCACCGTTCCCAATAGAACGGTTGCAAGAGTCACTCTGAGCATGCGGATCTCCCTCCAAGGGCGCCTCGATTCACTAACCCAAAAGGAATACTTGCCATTCGGGCTGTTTATTGGGCGGCAGCAAGGCTCCGTCGCTTCAAGTCGCGCTTCACCGAGTCATGGCCGCCTCCGTGAAGATTTGCCCGAGGGAACTACTTCACCCGGGAGCAAATCTTATAAACATCTTAAGAGGACTTCTTCATGCATGCAATAGGGCTATTCGGGATAGGTAGGGGAAACGCCTGTGACGACTGGATCCCGAGATCGCACCCTTAATTGACACATTCTAAGGTGATTTTACGCAACTATCAGTGGTCTTGAAGATCTGGGGGAGTGTAGACAGAGTTGCTGAATGCTTGAGCATGATGTTGCTCGTCAGAGGTTTGTCAGAAGAGGCCCGTCTCCAGCCCCGCTCCCATCAGCATCCCTAGTTCACGGCACTGCTCCATAAAGCGCTCCTCAAAGGCACCGCGGCAGACGAGAGGCGCCTGCACAGGTCGCCAGCGCAAGCCGTTGGTGATGCTCGAGACAGCGCGGCAGGTTCCGGTGCCGTCGTGGCCCGCGCGAACGCAGAGGGCGTAAGGGAGGCCTTCCGTCCGCTCCAGGCAGGGATAGTAACAGCGGTCGAAAAAGTCTTTCAGCGCTCCGCTCATGTAGCCCAGATTTTCGGTGGTGAAGAGCAGCAGTGCTGCCGCGTCCAACACCTCCTTTGGGTTCGTATCGAAAGGAGAGAGCAGCCTGACGTCGACGCCTTCGATCTCCGGCGCCCGGGCGCCTTCCACCAGCGCGTTGCGCAGTCGCACGGTGTTCTCTGAAGGAGCGTGGGCAATGATGAGCAGGCGCTTGGGTCTCATGACACGGGGCTCATGATTTTGGGCAGAGATGCTCTCTGCGCGAACCAATTGCAATCGTCTTCGGGGCCTCCCGCTGCCCAGCGCTTTCCACCGGGTTCTCAGGCCGCTACAAGGAGCTGCATAAAAAGATGTTAACTAGATGCCAACTAGAGGAGGAGCAACGATGGAGATAACGGCTAAAGTCGCACTCGTTACAGGGGCTGGTACGGGTGTTGGGCGTGCCGTCGCCAAGGCTCTGGCACGCGAAGGCTATAGCCTGGTTCTCACGGGCCGTCGGCGGGAGCCGCTGGAAGAAGTGGCGCAAGAAATTGCTCAGAACAATCCTGAAGCGCAGGCACTGGTCGTTCCTGCGGACGTGGGGAACTCGGCGTCCGTGGAAGATCTCTTCGGCCGAATCGAGCAGGAGTTCGGACGTCTCGATTTGCTCTTCAACAACGCAGGAACTGGCGCACCGGCAGTCCCCATCGAGGAGCTGCCCGTCGAGGAATGGCAGAAGGTCGTGGACGCAAACTTGACAGGGGCTTTCCTCTGCAGCCGACAGGCCTTCCGTCTGATGAAGAAGCAGCAGCCGCGCGGCGGGCGGATCATCAACAATGGCTCCATCTCTGCGCATACGCCGCGACCGCATACTGCGCCCTATACAGCGACCAAGCATGCCATTACGGGCCTCACCAAGTCCTGTGCTCTGGACGGGCGCGACTTCGATATCGCCGTCGGCCAGATCGACATTGGCAATGCCGCCACCCCCATGACCGAGCGCATGAAGGAAGGGGTGCTTCAACCGGACGGCAGCATGAAACCGGAGGCGCGGATGGATCCGGATCATGTGGCCAACGCCGTCGTCTACATGGCGAGCCTCCCGCTTGATGCCAACGTGCTGACCATGACGGTGATGGCGACCAAGATGCCCTACCTCGGGCGGGGCTAAAGTAGCCAAGACGTCCCGAGCATCTTACCGCTCGGCGCGCTGTGTGATCAAATAGTCTCAGCGGCCATCGCGAGGAAGCGCAGCCGACGACGCGATCCAGAGGTCACACGCAAAGAGCTCTGGATTGCTTCGCTCCCTTTGGAAGCTTGCAATGGGGCGTTAGGGGGCGCCAGGGCTTGGGCGCTACCTTCGCAGCTGCTATAAGGCGGTACTGCTTCTCTGCGACGGAAACCCGCGATGCGACACCTTCAAGCCGCGCGGCGGTGGGTCGACCGCCGCTATTGCTCAGTGCGCAGCCGCCACGCCGAGCTGCTGATCCTCTGTGCCCGCATCGGCTACAATCCCTAGATCCCCTTCGTATACAG
>JAJUFM010000106.1 GCA_029265995.1 Rhodospirillaceae bacterium
AGGGCGAAGGCTGCCGGCCTGCGCGGCGCAAAGGTTTCGCGTGCGTCCGTTGTGCCTTATCTTCCCACGTAAGGCTGCCTAAGCCACCTCAGCCCGCACCGCTTGCGGTGTCAATTATGGTGGCGGCTAGGTCAACACGCCGATGCCGTGCAGGCCTTCGCAAGTAGCAGGTTAAACCGCAACTGCTTTCCTAGCGCTCTAAGCGGTCGCGAACACGCGACCAGGCAACGACGGCCGAGACCGCAGGCTTGCGGAGGAAGTGAAGGGGAATGGGCCGTGGCGCTTGGACGGGATAAGGCAACTCTTCCTCGGGGGTTCCGGAAGCCCAGTCGGCGAGGACCTTGCCAAGCGCCGTCGCCATGGCCACGCCGCGCCCGTTGTAGCCCAGCGCTGCCATGGCACCGGGGGCGACCTTGCTCAGGTGCGGATAGTGGTCCTGCGTCATCGCGACGAAGCCGCCCCAGGCATAGCGCCATTCCACTCCCTCAAGGTCGGGATAGAGGCGCTGCGAGATGTCGTGCAAGGCCTGCATCTGGATCTGCGTCCCTCGCGCCGAGTAGGCGCCACGGCCTCCCATCACGAAGCGGCCTTCTGGATCCTTGCGGAAGTAGAGGAGGAGCCGCCGGCTATCGGAGGCGGAATGGCCCTCGGGCAGGATCTTGCGCTGTAGTTCCTCTGGGAGGATGTCGGTCGCCACCTGGATCGAGCGGATGGGCACCACGCTGCGCGCGAGGCTCGGAGCCTCTGGCCCGCTGTAGCCATTGGTGCCGATCAGTACCTTGCGGGCGCGCAGCCGGCCGCTTGGCGTGTGAAGAATATGTTCGCCCCCGGCCTGTTCCATTTTCGTCACCCGAGAGTGGCCATGGATCCTGGCGCCGGCCTTGGCTGCGGCCTCGGCCAGCCCCAGAGCATAGTTGAGGGGGTGCAGATTGCCGCCGCGCTCGTCCAGCATGGCGCACCGATAGGCGTCGGTCCCGAGGAGGTAAGCGGTATCCTCCCGGCTCAGCATGCGCACGGGCTCCCCTCGACGGCTCCACTGCTCCGCCCGTGCGCGAACGCGCGCTTCCGCGCTCTCGGTATGAACCGGCTGGATCCAGCCCTTTCGAACAGGTGCGCAGGCGATGTCCAGACGCTCGATCAGCTTGAAGGTGAACTCCGGCGCGCCGCCCGAGAGGGCGATCATGCGTCGTCCCATCTCCTCGCCAAAGCGCGCTTCGATCCCGTCGGGATCCTCCTTAAGACCCGGATTCACCTGTCCCCCGTTGCGCCCTGAGGCTCCCCAGCCGGGGGTTTCCGCCTCCAGGAGCGTGACGGCGATGCCCTGTTCCGCCAGGTGGAGGGCAGCCGACAACCCAGTAAAGCCGCCGCCGATCACCGCCACCTCCGTTTCCGCCTCTCCGGCAAGCGGCGACCAGGAAGGCAAGGGTCTGGACGTAGCGGTCCAGAGGGAGTTGGAGATTACTTCGCATTCATTCGCGATCATGCGTTTTCTTCCTGGATACAAACAACTGATCGAACGCCACCCGCCCTCGAGAGCGACGCGCCTAGTAGACCGCCGGTGCCACGATCCAGAGGACTTCGGTCTCCTGGTCGCCCTCGCACCAAAAACGGATGAGCCGCGTTGCCTCGAAGGCGAAGCTGTCACCGACACCGATCAGGTAGGTCTTGCCATCCACCTCTAGGCCAAGGGTGCCTGCTAACACAGTCCCGCACTTTGCCCCCTGCGGGTGGTTGTAGGGGGTCTGTCCGGTGGAACCGCCAGGCCAAATAACCAGCCGCATCATTTGGATACCGGTGCAGGAATCGGGGGTCATAAGCTCCTTGATCATGCCCTTGGCCCCTAAATCGAGCACCCGTCGCTCATGGCGCTGCACTAACACCTCGTCGCCGGTCTCGTTGGAGGGGGTGTCGAAAAGCCAGCCCACAGGCATGTCCAGGGCGCGACAGATCGCGTTGAGCGAGCGAACGGAGGGCATCGTGAGCCCGCGCTCGATCTGGCTAAGCAGCCCGATCGAGATATCCGCCCTTTCCGCGACCTCCTTCATCGGCAGTCCCCTGACCTTGCGCCGCTGCCGCAAGCGGATTCCGATCCCGGACATGTCGTCAGCTTCAGGCTCCCTGCGCTGTCGCAGGGCAATGCCAGCAGATGAAGCCATTGTGTTGACAGCCCTCCTTTACTTTCGTCAGGTTGAAATATCCTGCTGAAAATTTCAATATCTATGAACAAGCGTTAGCCACCATGAGAGGAGTTGAGCAATCATGAAAACCGCTGGCATTCTGCGCAGCGCGGTGGTGGGCCTGGCGGCCTCCGTGCTGTTCGGGACCGCTGCCTTGGCGGAGAGCCCGACCTACACCGTCGGTTCGACCCCCTCCGGCATACCCTTCACCTTCCTCAACGTCGAAACCAACCAGATTGACGGCGTGATGGTCGATATCGTGGAAGCGATCGGCGAGCTGGAAGGCTTCACTCCCCAGGTCGAAGCGACGCAATGGAGTGCCCTTATCCCGTCGCTGACGAGCAACAAGATAGACATCATCGCAGCTGCTATGTACGCGACGCCCGAAAGGGCGCAGGTTGTTGCCTTCAGCGAGCCCGTCTACAGCTATGGCGAGGGTCTTTTCGTCAAGGGTGACGACAGCGGGAGCTATAAGACGCTGGATGACCTGGAGGGCAAGGTGATCGGCGCCCAGGTGGGTACCGCTTATGTGGATGCCATCAAGGCCAATCCGAATATCAAGGAAGTAAAGGTTTACGATAGCATCGCCGACATCATGCGCGATGTTGCACTGGGTCGGATCGACGCCGGCGTCGGCGACTGGCCGGTCGTCGCCTACCAGCTGAACCAGGGTGCGTCGAAGGTGCGATTGGTCGAGGAATATGAAAGCCAGATCACCGGGGACGTGGCTCTCGCGGTGCGTCAGAGCGACACTGAGCTGCTTGACACCCTCAACGCTGGTCTCGGCAAGCTAAAGGAGTCCGGGAAGCTCGACGAGATCGTCGAGAAGTGGGGCATCAACTAAACCCGGAGAGTCGGCGGCAAACACTTGTCGCCGACCCACCCCGTGTAAGTGAAGGGGACAAGCTCAAACCAGTGCGCCGCCTGAATTGCGGGCCGCGGCATTACCACGCGACGGCAGAAGGTGCGGCGTGATTTAAAGAGCTAACCGGGAGTACCTGGACCCCGCTCCCCCCAACCTGAAAGCGATCCAAATGTCCGATTTTCTGGCCAAGTCGGCAACCTACCTGCCGCTGCTGATGGAAGGCGTCTATTTGACGCTGGTGGTCACGCTCTTCTCCGTGGTCCTCAGCACGCTGCTCGGATTCGTCTGGGCGGTGATGACCTGGTCCCGGGTACCGCCACTGGTGAGCATCAGCCGCGGCTTCATCACCATCATTCGCGGCATCCCGATCATCGTGCAGCTCTTCTACATCTACTTCGTGATGCCTGAGATCGGCCTCAACCTCACTGCTCTTCAGGCTGGCATCATTGGACTGGGAATCGCCTATTCCGCCTATCAGGCGGAAAACTTTCGCGCCGGCATCGAGGCGATCGACAAGGGCCAGATCGAGGCCGCCTATTCCATCGGCATGACGGACGCCCTCGTCATGCGGCGGGTGATCATGCCCCAGGCGATCCGGATCGCACTGCCGCCCTACGGCAACACGGTCATCATGATCCTGAAGGACTCCTCGCTGGTCTCCACCATCACGGTGGCCGAACTCACCCGGCAGGGCCAGCTGATCGCCGCCTCGACCTTTGACAACATGACGATCTTCACGCTCGTCGCCCTCATCTACCTGGCGCTTAGCTTGCCGCTGACCTTCCTGACCCAGCATCTCGAGAGAAGGTTCTCCAAGGCATGATTTCTGTCAGAAACATCCACAAATCCTTCGGCGCGCAGGAAGTTATCAGGGGCGTCAACTTCGAGATCGCTCGGGGCGAGGTCGTCTGCATCATCGGCCCCTCGGGCTCGGGGAAGTCGACCATCCTGCGCTGCATCAATGGCCTGGAGACCTATGATCGCGGGGAGATCCTCGTGGATGGCCAGAAGGTCGACCCGAAGGCTCGCTCGATCATCGGCGTTCGCACCCAGGTTTCCATGGTGTTCCAGCGCTTCAATCTCTTCCCGCACCGCACGGCGCTGGAGAACGTGATGGAGGGGCCGGTCTACGTGAAGGGGGTGCCTCGGGCGCAGGCCCGCAGGGAGGCCGAAGCGCTGCTGGAAAAGGTGGGGCTTTCAGCGAAGTTCGACAGCTACCCGGCCCAGCTCTCCGGCGGCCAGCAACAGCGCGTTGCCATCGCGCGGGCCCTCGCCATGCAGCCCAAGGCCATCCTCTTCGACGAGCCGACCTCGGCGCTCGATCCCGAACTTGTCGGGGAGGTCCTGGAAGTGATGCGCGACGTCGCCGCCGAGGGCATGACGATGGCCGTGGTCACCCACGAGATGAGCTTCGCCCGTGCGGTGGCCGATCGGGTACTCTTTCTGGAATCCGGCACCATCCTTGAAGAGGGGCCACCCGAGCAGCTCCTGCGCCATCCCTCGCACCCCCGCACGCAAGATTTCCTGCACCGGGTGATCAACCCGATGGACTGACGACGGCGGTGGGATAAGCCTAGGCTAGGCGGTGTACTGAAACTTCCGCTAAAGCGAGGACAAGGATGGGTGGCATTAGGTTCTTGCCGCCTACTCCATTTCCGCTCTCAGCTTCTGCCGCAGCACATCGATGGAAACTTCCTTGCCTTCCACGTCGAGGTGCCAGAAGGACCAGCCGTTGCAGGCTGCGGCTCCCTGGAGGGCCGCGCCGACCTGGTGGATGGAGCCGCGGTGGTCTCCGTGGGTTCCGCTTGCTACCAGGGTGCCGTCAGCGCGTACCCGGGCCGAATAGCGGCGTCCCGGGCTGTAGAGCAGGGTGCCGGGTTCCAGCAAGCCTCTTTCGACCAGCCAGCCGAAGGGGACGCGCGGTGCTTCGCGCTTCGGCTTGATTTCGATGAGACTGGGATCCGAAAGCGGCTCAACCTTGGCGATTCGCTCTTTTGCCAGGCGGGCATAGTCCTCTTCCCGCTCGATCCCGACCCAGCGGCGGCACAGGCGTTTGGCGACAGCGCCCGTCGTGCCGCTGCCGAAGAAGGGATCTAGAATCACCTGACCTGGCCGGGTGGAGGCGAGGATGACCCGGTGCAGCAGGGCTTCCGGCTTCTGCGTGGAGTGCTGCTTGCGGCCGCTCTTGTCCCGCAGCCGTTCACCGCCACTGCAAATCGGGATGAGCCAGTCGCTCCGCATTTGCAGGTCGTCGTTGAGCGCCTTCATGGACTCATAGTTGAAGGTGTAGCGCGCTTCTTGGGAGCGCGCTGCCCAGATCAGAGTTTCGTGGGCGTTAGTAAAGCGCCGGCCACGAAAGTTGGGCATGGGGTTGGATTTGCGCCAGATGACGTCGTTCAAAATCCAATAGCCGCTATTCTGGAGCGCCGCGCCGACGCGGAAGATGTTGTGATAGCTGCCGATCACCCAGAGCGTGCCATCCGGCTTCAACAGCCGGCGCGCTTCAGCGAGCCAGGCCGCGGTGAAGGCATCATAGGAGGCCAGGTCATCAAAGCGATCCCAGGCGTCCTCGACCCCGTCGACCCGGCTGTTGTCAGGCCGGTGAAGTTCTCCGGCCAGCTGCAGGTTGTAGGGCGGATCGGCGAAAATCACATCCACGCTACCCGCCGGTAGCGATTGCATCACCTCGATGCAGTCTCCTCGCAAGATCTGGTCAAGTGGCAGGTGTGCCTTCGCCTGGTCGCTGCCGGCCTTGCTTGCCCGCCGGTCCGCCGCGGCCCGCGCCGAAGCCTTAGTTGTTCCTGCCATACTCTTTGCCCCCAAGTATCCATGCACTGCCGTGCTTCGAGTCGCACAGGGCCCGCAGACGTGGTTTCGCAACGCGATCCACGACGGGCGACACCTGCTCGATCGGCTCGATGCTGAGCGGCTTGACGCAGCTACAAGGACGATGTCTGTCCCTGAATGACGGCGAGCCGTTCTAGGACAGCATCCTATGCGAGAGACTCGAGGTCAAGATTCTTGAATGGAGTCAAATATTTGGAAGGAAGAGCTGACGTATAGGACTAAAAGAGCGCCTATGTTCGAGGCAAGGCCCTAGATCTTGTAGGGCGCGGCGATGCTCGGGCGTGGCATAGCCTCGATTACGTTCCCAACCGTAGCCCGGATAATCTTCGGAAAGTTCATCCATATGCTCGTCGCGGGACACCTTGGCTATGATGGAGGCGGCGGCGATGGAGAGGCAGAGGCCATCTCCCCCCACAAGGCAGCGGTGTTCACAGCCCAATCCCGGATCCTGAAGGCCATCGACGAGGGCACCATCGGGAACCACGCCGAGGCCGGCGACCGCCCGGCGCATGGCCAGCAGGCTGGCCTGCAAGATGTTGAGCTCATCCACTTCGGCGGCGGTACAGCTGGCCACCGCAGTGACCGCGTAATCTTTGACGGCCGTGGCCAACTCTACCCGGCGCGGATGCGGCAAAACCTTGGAGTCATCAAGAGCTTCGCGCAACCAGGGAGGCAGGCGCGGTAAATCCAGGATGACAGCAGCGGCCGTGACGGGCCCAGCAAGCGGCCCACGTCCGACCTCATCGACACCAACAATAAGGCGCCCGTCAAGGGCGCCCATCTGGATCTCGAAGCTGTCATCCGGCATTTCGCCCGTCCTTGCCCTTCCGCTGCCAGACCTTGAGAACGGTCCGCGCAAACTGCGCGGCGCCGTGTTCCACAAGAGCGATTAGCTAGCGTTAGAGCAAGGGGGCTGATCGATCAACAGGCTGCCATTCTCGAGTTACAGGCGCCTGAAGGCACCGGCAGGAGAAGGCGGCGATTGCGCAATTAAGCGGCCATCCCGTGGCCGTCACTCCAGGCCTGGGTCTGCTTGCAATTCGGACAGATGCGTTCACCGGACCACTGCGAACGGAACTCGTTGCGGCACATCAGGCACTTGCGCACCTTGGCGACATGCGGCCGATCGCTCTCCGGCTTCTTAACGGTTTCACTACGATTACGGGCCATCGGATCTCTCCCAAGATCTGGCGAACAAACAAATTTCAGGATTCAGGTGTTCTTATAGAGCGCACACGGCTTTGTCATCAAAGCATCATATCGCAGTGCAGCAATGCGCCGTGCGAATGCCCAGGATGCGCGCAGGTTGCGCTTCATCCCACTCGCGTTCTCAAACTAGAACAGCCCCAGTTGGCCGGCAGGTCCCGGCGCCCTGAAGTCGCTTATATTGAGATCCCAGGAGCGATTGTCCAGACCTATGCGCCGCACCGCAACGGAGAAACGTTGCGCGAGCATGTAGGCATAGGCGCCTTCCCCCCGCATGCGGCTGCCGAAGCGGCTATCGTACAGCTTTCCCCCGCGGATTTCGCGCATCAGCTTGAGAACCTTCGCCTTGCGATCGGGGAAGTGCGCGCCGAGCCATTCTTCGAAGAGCGGCCCCAGCTCGCGGGGCAGGCGGAGGAGAACCCAGGAGGCGGTCGAGGCTCCGGCTGTGGCTGCGGCCTGCAGCAGGGCTTCAATCTCATGATCATTGATTGCAGGTATGATCGGCGCGGTGAGGACCGCGACCGGAACGCCCGCAGTCGAGAGCTCCCGCATCGCTTGCAGCCGCCGTTGCGGTTGCGCCGCGCGCGGTTCGAGCACCCGTGCCAGCTGATGGTCCAGTGTGGTCAGGGACAGGCAGACCCGGACCAGGTTGTTTCGCGCCATCTGCGCCAGAATGTCGAGATCGCGAAGAACGAGCGCCGATTTGGTGATGATGGAAACTGGATGGCGGGCCTCGGCCAGCACCTCGAGCAGCCGTCGCGTAATCTCCAGCTTCCGCTCGATGGGCTGATAGGGATCGGTGTTGGCGCCGAGAGCCAGGGTTGAGGGCTTGTAGCCGGGCTTAGCGAGTGCTTGGCGCAGGAGTTCCGGGGCGTGATGCTTTGCGAAGAGCTGTGTCTCGAAGTCGAGGCCGGGTGAAAGTCCCAGGTAGGCGTGACTGGGGCGAGCAAAGCAATAGATGCAGCCGTGTTCGCAGCCTCGGTAGGGATTGATGGACCGATCAAAGGGAACGTCCGGGCTATCGTTGCGGGCCAGAATGCTGCGGCTGGAGTCCGGAAGCACTCGCGTCGCCGGTCGCTGTTCCAGATCCTGGGGATCGAGCCACCAGCCGTCGTCAGTACGTGCGCGTGTGTAGGGTTCGAAGCGGCCGCTGGGGTTGCCCACCGCCCCTCGTCCCTTGATCGCTCGATCGGGGATCTGCTCGTCCATGGGCAGAAGAATAGCTCATAGACGAGAACAAATGAAGAACAAAAATTCCGGGGCGGCCCTTATTCCGCCGCCACCGCAGCGAGATCCTGGGCAGCCAACCAGCGTTCCGCCTCGAGCGCCGCCATACAGCCCATACCGGCTGCCGTGACCGCTTGCCGATAAACATGATCCTTGACGTCGCCGGCTGCGTAGACCCCGGGAATGTCGGTAGCGGTCGAATCCGCCGCCGTCAGGATGTAGCCATTGGGATCCATGCGGAGCTGGCCCTTGAACAGCCCGGTCGCGGGATCATGACCGATTGCAACAAAGACGCCGTCGATAGGAAGCTGGCGCTTGCTGCCATCCAGAACGTTCTTGAGTTGCAAACCGGTCACACCGGGGGGCAGCGGCCCCTGTCCCTGATCGCCGAGAATCTCTTCGACCACGTGATTCCAGATGAACTCGATCTTCGGATGGTTGAAGAGGCGATCCTGCAAGATCTTCTCCGCTCTCAGCGCGTCGCGGCGGTGGATCAGGTAGACCTTTTCGGCGAAGTTGGTCAGGAAGAGGGCTTCCTCCGCAGCCGTGTTGCCACCGCCGACGACGGCAACCTGCTTGCCGCGATAGAAAAAGCCGTCGCAGGTCGCGCAGGCAGACACCCCGAAGCCGCGCAACCGCTCTTCGCCGGGCACGCCAAGCCAGCGCGCTTGCGCACCGGTGCAGATGATGAAGGTGTCGCCGGTATAGCGGATGCCGCTATCGCCAATAGCGAGGAAAGGCCGCTGAGACAGGTCTACCTCTACGATCGTGTCCGTCACGATCTCGGTGCCGACATTTGTCGCTTGAGCGCCCATTTGCTCCATGAGCCAGGGGCCCTGAATCGGATCGGCAAACCCCGGATAGTTTTCCACGTCGGTGGTAATGGAAAGCTGACCGCCAGGCTGCAGACCCTGGATCAGCAACGGTCGAAGATTGGCACGCGCGGCATAGATGGCCGCGGTGTAGCCTGCAGGGCCGGAACCGAGGATCAGGACTCGGCTGTGGCGCGTTTCGGACATGGTCGCTCCCGCCGCGAAAACTTCGACCGGACACGAGCAGCCCGGTCTGGAAAAACAGGAAATCGCCGGGAGGTACTCTCCACCCCGGACGCAAAAGCGCTCGCTTGCCGATCAGGCTCGGCAAGTGAACAGTAGGCAGCGATGGAGCGGGCCGCAAGGCATCGTAAAGCTGCCTTGCGGGGAAAGCAGGTCAGGCGGAGCGGGCGAAGGTTTTCACTAGCTTGACGATCTGGCTCTTCACCTCTCCTTCGGGGATGAGGTTGATCGCGCGTGCGACCTCGAGGCTTTGCCGAGACAAGGGAGGCTCCGTAGCTGCTCCGTTCGTGACTGCATTCTGCCCATCCGCCAGGCCTTCAAAGAAGTGGCTGACTTCTACTCCCAGAGCGCGGCTGATATCCCACAAACGGCTGCCGCTGACGCGGTTGCCGCCACGCTCATACTTCTGAACCTGCTGAAAGGTGATGCCCAAAAGCCCCGCCAGGGTGCTTTGGCTCATCCCCAATTCGACTCGTCGCTCGCGAATCTTGCGTCCAATGTGTACATCTGTCGGATGGTACATCTTGCCCTGCCTTTCTCGTTGCCCGCTTAGCAGCGGCAAACGTCGATGTGTCAGAGGTTGCGGGAACAGCCGTTTGGCCGCGCAATCGATGATTGCTCCGAGAATGGCAGTTAGTCAACGGTAGTTGAAAGGAATAATCATCCGCATAAAGAGCGGTTCGTCTTGAATCGAGGTTATGAAACGAACGGATTTTGAGGCACTCGAACGGCTCCAGACCCTTTATGGAGCGGGTTCACCCCTTGTTCTGAAGGCAAGGGATTTACCGATTGATCCGTTCCATTTTGGTCTTTTAAGCGGGCGCGCTTGATCGCACCGCCTAGGCTGAGCAATATTCATTCACAGGATTCGGTTATGCCGAACCAAAAGACCGCCCACCCTCTCTCTCCTCGGGAAGATGAAAGTATGCCCCGCGTAAAGCTGGATCAGATTGACCTGCGCATTCTCAAGGACCTTCAGGC
>JAJUFM010000139.1 GCA_029265995.1 Rhodospirillaceae bacterium
CACCGACGTGCCGAAGATCGTCGACTGGTACATGGACGGCAAGCTCAACATCGACGACCTGATCACCCACACCATGCCCCTGGAGCGCATCAACGAAGCCTTCGACCTCATGCACGAAGGCAAGTCCATCCGCTCCGTCGTGGTTTACTAAGGAGGCCATTCATGGCTTTGGAAACGGTCGCCGAGAACCGCTGTTTCGACGGCATTCAAGGCGTCTACACTCACACCTCGGACCTCTGTAACGGGCCCATGCGCTTTGCCCTCTATCGGCCGCCACAGGCGCTGGCCGGCAAAGCCTGCCCCGTCGTAACCTTTTTGTCGGGTTTGACCTGCACGGAAGAGAACTTTACCGTGAAGGCGGGTGCCCAGCGGGTCGCCGCCGAGTTGGGCATCATCCTGGTGGCGCCCGATACCTCGCCGCGCGGCCAGAACCTTCCCGGCGAAGACGAGAGCTACGATTTTGGCAGCGGCGCTGGTTTCTACCTGGATGCTACCCAGGAGCCCTGGTCAAAAGCGTACAGGATGTACAGCTACATCACCCAGGAACTGCCTGAGGTGCTGAAAGCGAACTTTGAGGCCGACTGGCAGCGCCAGGGCATCACCGGCCACTCCATGGGTGGACATGGCGCCCTGACCATTCACTTGAAGCATCCCGACGTCTATCGGTCAGTATCTGCTTTCTCGCCGATCGTGGCGCCGATGCAGGTGCCTTGGGGGCAAAAGGCCTTCACGGGGTATCTGGGTGAAGATCAGGAAGCCTGGAAGGCGTACGACGCCAGCGAGCTGGTACGCGCACGGCCCTCCAAGGCCAAGATCCTGATCGATCAGGGCACGGCCGACAATTTCCTCAAGGAACAGCTTCGGCCCGAGCTATTCGAGAAGGCTTGTGAAGAAGCGGGTCAGTCCCTGCAGCTTCGAATGCAGGAAGGCTATGACCACTCCTATTTCTTCATCGCGACCTTCATCGAAGATCATCTCCGTCATCACGCCGGCGCGCTGACGGCCTAGCCAATGCAATCCATGCGGCAGGAATCACATTCCTGCCGCATTGGAGGCTCAGCCGTAACACATTTCAGATCTAGCTTGGAACTCACGGAGACTTCCCCTCTCTGTCAGAGGCTTGCCGGTCGGCCTCGTCTTGCCCCCAAGTACTGACCGGGATGCTTAGCGGCCGTCGGCTTTCCCGACGGCCGCTTTTTCATGACTCCGCGCTTTCGCGGGAAACAGCCTTGGGCCGCGCCCCTGTGATCTGCTATCAGGCGCGCCATGGGGACTCCTAACGACATGGCGACCGGTGACGAGAGTCTGCCCGCGCGCCAACTGGAAGCGCGGGAGCTGGGCTGCCTTCGCGGCGGCTGGCCGATTTTCGCTGGCGTGACTTTCGCGCTCTCGGCCGGCGAAGCGCTTGTACTGGTCGGTACCAACGGTTCTGGAAAATCAAGTTTGCTTCGCTTGCTGGCAGGCTACCTTCCCGTGGCTGCTGGCGAGCTGCTCTGGCGCGGCGTGCCGCTGAGCAAGGATCCGGATCTGCATCGGTCCCGCACGCGCTACCTGGGTCACCTTGACGCCATCAAGGCAGCGCTGACGCCGCGCGAAGACCTCAGTTTCTGGGCACAGCTCCACGCTCAGCCCGATCGTCGGGTAGAAGCGGCGCTGGCCGCCTTCTCCTTGCAGGAACTCGCGGATCGCCCAGGACGCATGCTTTCTGCCGGTCAACGACGGCGGCTTGCTCTAGCGCGCCTTACGGTGTCTCCAGCCCCGCTGTGGCTGCTGGACGAGCCTACGGTGGGATTGGATACCGCCTCTCAAAAGGCATTGGTTGCAGCAATCGCCCGCCACCGGGCAGCCGGGGGCATGCTGATCATGGCGACTCATCAGGCGCTTCCCGGCGTCACTGACGCGGCCCAGCGTCTCGATATGAACCGCTACCGCCCACTGCCGCCGGACCCCGAGGCGCTTCTCCTATGAAATCCTGGCTTGCCCTGATCGGTCGGGACCTTCGCTTGGCGTGGCGCCAGCGGGGCGATCTCTTCATGGCGGTTTCCTTCTTCCTGCTCGTCGCCGCGCTCTTTCCCTTCGCCCTGGGCCCGGAACCAAATCTGCTGCTTCGCATCGGGCCCGGCGTGGTCTGGGTCGCGGCTCTGCTTGCCTTGTTACTGAGCCTGGAGCGCCTTTTTGCGCTGGAGCAGGAGGACGGGAGCCTCGATCTCCTCCTGCTGTCTCCCCTACCCGCCGAGGCCATCGTACTGGCAAAGGCGGCCAGCCACTGGCTCACCACCGGCCTCCCGCTGGTGCTTGCAGCACCGATCGTGGCCTTGATCTATAACCTGCCCTTCGACGGCTATGGGGTTCTGCTGCTAAGCCTCCTGCTCGGCACGGCTTCCCTATCCTTGTTCGGCGCAACCGGCGCCGCCTTGTGTCTCGGGGCCCGGCGCGGCGGCGTGCTTTTGCCCCTTCTCGTCTTGCCGCTGGCGGTGCCGGTACTCATCTTCGGGACCGCCGCGGTAGATGCGATGCTTGCGGGATTGGCCGCCCGACCCCACCTCTTGTTGCTGTCAGCGCTGCTTCTGCTCGCGCTCCCGATCGCGGCCTTTGCAGGTGCGGCGGGTCTGCGACAGGCGGCGGAATGACGCGCCCCCGCGGCCCCTGTGGTGCTGGACCTGATGGGGTGGAAGGTCCATTTTATGCACAGCTTTATGCACAGTCGGCCTAGACGATAAGAGTGCAGCCCTAAAGGCTGCCTACAGCTTTCGACAAGCAGCCAGTGACAGATACGACAAGCACGACCTCACGCTTCCATAGACTTGCAAACCCCGGCCGGTTCTTGCGGTTTGCCGACGCCATCTATCCGTGGTGTTTTGCGGCCATGACGCTCTGCTTCCTGGTTGGCCTGGCCTGGGCGCTCGTCTTTTCCCCGGCTGACTACCAGCAGGGCGATACGGTGCGCATCATGTACGTGCACGTGCCGGCGGCCTGGATGGCGCTCTTCGTCTATCTTAACCTGGCACTGGCAGGCGCTTCCTTGCTGATCTGGCGGCATCCCCTGGCCGGGGTCGCGGCCGAGGCTTGCGCGCCGATCGGTGCCTGCTTCACCTTTCTAGCGTTGGCGACCGGCTCGCTGTGGGGCAAGCCCATGTGGGGCACCTGGTGGGTTTGGGACGCACGGCTGACGTCAGTCCTGATTCTCTTCTTCCTTTATCTGGGGTACATGGCCCTGACCAATGCCTTCGAGGACCAGGAGCGCGGCCGACGAGCGGGCGCCGTCTTGGCGCTTGTCGGTGTAATCAACCTGCCGATAATCAAGTTCTCCGTCGACTGGTGGAATACGCTGCATCAGCCCGCCAGTATAAGCCGGATCGGAACGCCCGCCATTCACAGCAGCATGCTCTGGCCGCTGCTGATCATGGCGCTGGCCTTTACCTTTTTCTTCATCGTCGTCCTGATCCAACGCATGCGTGGTGAACTCGTTGCCGCTCGCCTGCGCGCCCTGGGTCGTCTTTCGGTGGAGGGACGTTAATGGCAGAGTTCTTCGCGATGGGCGGCTATGCCGGCTACGTTTGGGGCAGCTATCTGCTTACCGCCATCATCTTGCTTGCCCTCTTCACCGTGTCACAGCGCAACCTGCGGCGCCGCCAACGGGAACTGGAAGCATTACGCGCGCTTGCACCGCATCGACGCGAGCGAAGGAGAGTTGAGAAGGAGGAGAGAGCGTGACCCGTAAGCGCCGTCGCATGATGATGCTGGGCCTCGGCCTGCTCTCGCTTGGAGCCGCCGCCGCGCTCGCCCTCACAGCTTTCGAGGACAACCTCCTGTTCTTCTATTCGCCCTCCGATTTGCACGCTGAGGTACCTCCCACCGGGCGGCTCCTACGTATCGGCGGGATCGTCGAAGAAGGATCCGTCGAACGGGCTGACAACGGCGTTGTTTCATTCCGGGTCACCGACTTCGTTCAGACCGTGCCCGTCAGCTACCGCGGTATTCTGCCGGACCTCTTTCGCGAGGGGCAGGGAATTGTTGCCCAGGGCAGCCTGACCGATGGCGGCCTCTTCCAGGCTGAAGAGGTGCTTGCCCGCCATGACGAGAACTATATGCCGTCGGAGGTCGCTGATGCCCTGGAGCGCGCCGGCGTTTGGCGGCCTGAGTCCGGTGAAGCCCCGTCCAGCAGCACCGGAGGCTAACGCATGATCCCTGAACTGGGACATTTCGCGTTAATCCTCGCCCTAGTGATTGCTCTGGTTCAGGGGACGCTTCCGCTCTTCGGCGCTGCGCGCGGGCGGGTCGAGTGGATGGAAGTGGCGAAGCCGGCCGCATTTCTACAGTGCGCAGCTACGGTAATTGCCTTCGCGGCCCTTACCTGGTCCTACGTCGTCAGCGATTTTACCGTCCTGAACGTCGTTCAGAACTCCCACTCCGCCAAGCCGATGCTGTACAAGGTGACCGGAGTCTGGGGCAACCACGAAGGCTCCTTGCTTCTCTGGGTCTTGATCCTCACGATCTTCGGGGCTGCCGTCGCAGCTTTCGGGCGCAACCTGCCGCCAAGCCTGAAGGCTCGCGTGCTTGGGGTGCAGGCGTGGGTCGCCATCGGCTTCTTTTCCTTTACCCTCCTGACCTCCAATCCTTTCGAGCGGGTCTGGCCGCCGCCGCTTGACGGCAACGACCTCAATCCACTGCTTCAGGACCCCGGCCTCGCCTTTCATCCACCCCTGCTCTACCTGGGCTATGTGGGCTTCTCCATGGCCTTCTCCTTTGCGATCGCCGCCTTGCTGGAGGGCCGGGTGGATCCCGCCTGGGCACGCTGGGTGCGGCCCTGGACCCTCGCGGCCTGGATCTTCCTGACGGGCGGGATCGCGCTGGGAAGCTGGTGGGCCTACTACGAACTGGGCTGGGGCGGCTGGTGGTTCTGGGATCCGGTGGAGAACGTCTCCTTCATGCCGTGGCTGCTCGGCACGGCGCTGCTGCACTCCGCCATCGTGGTGGAAAAGCGCGACGCCTTGAAGATCTGGACGATCCTGCTCGCGATCCTGACCTTCTCCCTCTCTCTGCTCGGTACCTTCGTGGTGCGTTCCGGCGTTCTGACGTCGGTCCATGCCTTCGCGGTGGATCCGGAGCGCGGCCTCTACATCCTGCTACTGCTGACCATCGCGGTCGGCGGTTCGCTCGCCCTTTTTGCCTGGCGCGCGCCAAGCCTCAAGGCAGGCGGCCTCTTCGCACCGGTCAGTCGCGAGGGCGGCTTGGTGCTGAACAACCTGCTGCTCGCCACGGCAACGGTGACGGTGCTTCTGGGGACCTTCTATCCGCTCTTCGTGGAGGCCTTTACTGGCGGCCGTATCTCTGTCGGACCACCCTACTTCAACGCCACCTTCCTGCCGATCATGCTGCCGCTCGTCGCGGTGATGGCGGTGGGGCCGCTGCTTGCCTGGAAGCGAGCGGATCTGGCCGGGGTGTTAGGCCGCCTCAAGTTTGTGGCGCTCTTCGCAGTGCTGGCCGGGCTCGCCACCTGGTACCTCCAAAACGGCGGGCCCGTTCTGGCGGCTCTGGCCATGGCGCTGGCGGTCTGGCTGTTCCTTGCCACGCTCTGGGAACTGGCCGAGCGCCTGCGCCTCTTCTCGGCACCTCTCGGTGATAGCTGGAAACGCGCGCGAGGCCTGCCGCGCGCCGCTTACGGCATGAGTCTCGCCCATGCGGGGCTCGCCGTGGCGATGGCAGGCATGATCGGTTCTTCTGCCTGGAAGCAAGAAGAGGTGCGGCTGGTGCAGCCTGGCGATGTAGTGGCTCTCGGCGGCTATGAGTTCCGCTTTGAGGGGGCGCGGCAAGTACGCGGCCCGAACTATCTGAGCGACACCGCACCGCTCACCCTGCTCCGCGACGGACGAGAAGTCGGCACCCTCTACCCGGAGCGGCGTTTCTATCCGGTTCAGCAGATGCACACAACGCAGGCGGCGATCCGCACCAACGGCCTCTATGACCTCTACGCCGTGATCGGTGACCCGCAACCTGGAGGCGGATGGGTCTTGCGGATTTACCTGGAGCCACTGGTTCCCTGGATCTGGTTCGGTGCCGGCTTCATGGCTTTGGGCGGCCTGGTGTCCTTGAGCGATCGGCGTCTACGGGTGGGCGCGCCTCGTCGGGCACGCCCTGCTGTAACGCAGCCAGTCCCCGCCGAGTGACAAGACGCCGATCATGAAACGCCTGCTTTTCATTCTGCCGCTGCTTATCTTTGCGATTGGTGCCGCCTTCCTCTACTGGGGCCTCAATCCGGAGCGAGATCCCGCCGCCATCCCCTCCGTGCTCATCGACGAGCCCGCACCTCAGTTCGAGCTGCCGCCCATTGAAGCCAGCGCTACGCCAGGCCTCTCCACAGCTGATCTAGCCAACGGCCAGATCACGGTGGTCAACATCTTTGCTTCCTGGTGCCTCCCGTGTCGCGCGGAGCATCCGCTGCTTGTGGATCTGGCAGAACAACGGGATGTTCGACTCGTCGGCATCAACTACAAGGACAAGCCCGAGGATGCCCTGGCCTGGCTCGAGG
>JAJUFM010000107.1 GCA_029265995.1 Rhodospirillaceae bacterium
TGGGCTTCCTGTTACCGGCCGTAGTGCTATTCTCGATGGCGCTGAAAGCCGGGATCGATATCCCGCGCTTTCTTCCGCAAGCCATGAACACCTTCATTCTCGGCGCAATCACGGCGCTGCTGGCAGTCTCCTTGGCGCTAATGGTTGCCTATGGTGCCCGCCTGCAACCCGGGCCCTTGACCAGCTTTGCAAGCCGACTTTCCAGCCTGGGCTATACGGTGCCGGGATCCGTCATCGGGGTAGGTATCCTCATCCCCTTTGCGTGGTTCGACAACAGCCTGGACAGCTGGTTACGCAGCAGCTTTGGCGTCTCTTCCGGCCTGCTGCTGACAGGAGGCATCGCGGCCTTGATCTTCGCGTACCTGGTCCGCTTTCTGGCTGTGTCTCTTCAGGCGGTCGAGGCCGGCCTGACCAAGGTCCGCGGCTCCATGGATGATGCGGCGCGTACGCTTGGGCGCGGCCCAGCCGAGACCTTGGTGAAGGTTCATGCGCCGCTGCTCTGGAGCTCGCTGCTCACCGCGGGCCTCCTCGTGTTCGTCGACGTGATGAAGGAACTGCCAGCCACGCTCATCATGCGGCCCTTCAACTTCGATACCTTGGCAGTGCAGGCGCACAACTACGCTGCGGACGAACGACTTGGCGCGGCCGCTACACCGGCCCTGATGATCGTGATGGTCGGCTTGGTGCCGGTGCTGCTGCTATCCCGGGCCATTGCACAAGCCCGACCGGGGAAGAACTCTTCGGACGCATAAACGGCACTGCCTCTGGTCGGCAGAAGCCTCAATCTGAGCAGCGCGGCCCTATTCGACAGTTACCGATTTGGCGAGGTTGCGTGGCTGGTCCACATCCGTGCCCTTGGCGACAGCGGTGTAGTAGGCCAGCAATTGCATCGGCACAGCGTAGAGTATCGGTGCCACGAAGGGGTCAAGCTCCGGCATTTCCACCATGTGTGCCGCGCCCTCACCAACGCGCTCCAGCCCCGCTTTATCGCTGAAGATGATGACGCGCCCGCCGCGGGCGATGGTCTCCTGCACGTTGCTCGCCAACTTGTCGAACAGCGGCCCGGACGGAGCGGCTACCACGATCGGCACGTGCTCGTCGATCAGTGCGATGGGCCCGTGCTTCAGTTCCCCTGCAGCATAGCCTTCAGCGTGAATGTAACTGATTTCCTTAAGTTTCAGCGCCCCTTCAAGGGCCAGGGGAAACATTGAGCCGCGCCCCAAATAGAGCACGTCGTGCACGGCGACAAACTCCTGAGCAATCTCCTCCAGCATCTGAGTGTGTTCCAGAACCTGTGTGATGGCAGCAGGAACCTCCGTCAGCGCCGTGGTGAGTCTGGCTTCCGTCGCCGCGTCTATGGCGCCGCGTGCGCAGGCCGTCGCCAAGGAGAAGCACGCCAGGACCGTGAGCTGCGTGGTAAAGGCCTTGGTGGAGGCAACGCCGATCTCCGGGCCCGCCAGGGTTGGCAAAACCAGATCGCTTTCGCGTGCGATTGCGCTTTCCGGCTGATTTACCACCGAAAGGATGCTCTGCTTCTGGTCACGCGCGTAGCGCAAGGCGGCCAAGGTATCGATCGTCTCCCCGGACTGGGAGATGAACATCGCCGCCCCCCTTTCCGGCATCGGCGCTTCCCGATAGCGGAACTCGCTGGCGATATCCAACTCCACCGGCAGACGCGCGATCTGCTCCAACCAGTACTTGGCGACAAAACCGGCATAGTAGGCCGTACCGCAGGCAGAGATGGTCAGACGCGGCAAGGTCGCCAGATCTACCGGCAGCTCCGGCAAGGTGACTTCGCGAGTTTGCAGATTCACGTAGGTGTGGAGCGTATCTCCAATGACGGAGGGCTGCTCGTGAATTTCCTTCTGCATGAAATGGCGAAAGTTGCCCTTGCCGATCGCGGCACCGGAGAGAGCGGACTGGACCACGGGCCGTTCAACGGGCTCATGGTCCGCATCATAGATCTGCGCCTTCCCGTCCTGCAGAACGACCCAGTCGCCCTCTTCCAGGTAGCAGATCCGATTGGTCAAAGGTGCTAGCGCCAAAGCGTCGGAGCCCAGGTATAATTCAGACTCGTCACCATAGCCGACGGCCAGGGGGCTGCCGCGCCGCGCACCAATCATGAGATTGTGGTGGCCGGCAAAGATCATGGCGAAGGCAAAAGCGCCTTCCAGGCGATGGAGAGCCTGGCTAACCGCTTGGGCTGGCTCCATGCCCTGATCCAGATTGTGACCAACCAGATGCACGACCGTTTCGGTATCGGTTTCGGTTTCGAAGCGGTAGCCGATAGCTTCCAGTTCTTCGCGCAGCTCCCGATGGTTCTCGATGATGCCGTTATGAACCAGGGCCAGGCGCCCGTTCATGTGGGGGTGGGCGTTCACTTCGGTGGGCCGTCCGTGGGTTGCCCAACGGGTGTGACCAATCCCGGTAACGCCTCCGAGAGGTTCGAGATCAAGGCGCTCCGCAAGGCGCGCAATCTTTCCTTCCGCGCGCCGGCGCTCAATGTAGCCGTCCACCAGGCTTGCCATGCCGGCAGAGTCATAGCCCCGGTATTCGAGACGGCGAAGTCCGTCCAGCAACAGCGGGGCCACAGGGCGCGCACCCACAATACCGATGATTCCACACATGGCGATCAGCTCTCCTTCAACTGTGCACGGCGCGCCCTCAAGCGCTTTGCCCCATCGGGACGAACATTCTGCTCTGCCCGCGCTATGGCGAGGGCCTGATCGGGTACATCTGCAACGATGGTGCCGCCCGCGCCAGTCACTGCTCCGACACCAATATTCACGGGCGCGACTAGGGAGCTGTTAGAGCCGATGAACGCTCCGGCGCCGATGGTCGTGCGGTGCTTGGCGAACCCGTCGTAGTTGCAGGTGATGGTGCCGGCACCGATGTTGGCGCCCTCGCCCACCTCTGCATCCCCAACGTAGCTCAAGTGATTGGCCTTGGCCTTGGCGCCGAGAGAAGTGGCCTTCATCTCAACAAAATTGCCGACTCGCGCTTCGGGCCCGATGCGTGTGCCCGGGCGCAGGCGTGCGAAGGGTCCAATGCGGGCTCCTGCTTCGATCATCGTTCCCTCGATGTGGGAAAAGCCGTGGATGCGCGCCCCGGCGGCCACCTTCACCCCAGGACCAAAAAAAACGTTAGGCTCAACCACCACATCCGGCGCCAGCTCCGTATCCCAGGAAAAGTAGACCGTTTCCGGCGCGATCAACGTGGCGCCCCCTTCCATGGCGCGAAGGCGCAAGCGCTGCTGCAGGATCGCTTCGGCTTCGGCCAATTCCGAGCGGGAATTTACACCGCGCACCTCGTCCGCATCCCCCTCGACCACGGCGGACGCCAAGCCGTCGCGCGCAGCCAGGTCCACGAGGGAGGTCAGGTAGTATTCCTTCTTGGCGTTGTCGTTCTTCACCTGCTCCAGCAGATGAAAGAGCGGAGCCCCCTCCCCAAGGAGCAGGCCGGCCCAACATAGATCGACTGCGCGCTCGGCCTCGGAGGCGTCCTTTTCTTCCACGATCCGGCTCACCTTGCCTGCTTCGTTGATCAGCAGGCGGCCATAGCCGGTAGGATCCGGCGGACGGAAGCCGAGCCAGATGAAGGCATCCTCACCCACTCGGCGAGCAGCCTGCATGCGGGCGAGAGTCTCTGGCGTGATGAGGGGGCCGTCCCCGTAAAGAACGAGTACGTCTGCGCCCTCGGTGATCAATGGCTCTACGACTTCGCGCGCTGCCTTCACCGCGTCGGCCGTACCGAGCTGCTCTTGCTGAACCACCACGGGATGGGGACGCACAGCTTCGGCGATGGCCCCTCCCTCGGGGCCGACCACCACAACCATCTGGGCGGGCTCCAGGGCAGCAGCCGCGGCCAGGACATGTTGTATCATCGGCCTCCCCGCGACCGGGTGAAGCACCTTGGGCAAAGTGGAGCGCATCCGCGTCCCCTTCCCCGCCGCCAGCACGACTACAATCAGAGGAGCCGTCATGATCTTTCCTTACCGGGCGGCCAGGAAGCTTAGATCGGGCACGGGGCGTCCGCATCCCTGCACCCCTGCCAGAGCCTGCTCCAGCGCGAGCCCGATGGACAAAAGCTTCGCCTCCTCAAAGCGGCGCCCGACTATCTGAATCCCAAACGGCAACCCCTTCTCGTCAGAGCCGCACGGAAGGCAGAGAACCGGGTGGCCAGTCAGCGTGAGACCATAGGCAATCGCCACCCAGTGAATATAACTCTGCAGTGGCTGGCCATTGATCTCTCGGGGATACCACTCATTCTTATCGAAAGGCTGAACGGAAGAGGCTGGGGCGATCAGCACATCCACTTCGTCCATGAAGGATAGGAATCGGCGGTAAATCTGGGTGTGACGAACATTAGCCCAGGCGACATCCTCGGCCGAGTAGGTCAAGCCGAGCTCGACATTCGCCGTGACGTTTGGCCCTACCTTGTCGGGCGTCTGTCGCACCTTGTCCAGGTGAGCGCCCAGAAAGCCAACGGCGCGGAGGACCTCGAAGACGCGGTTCGGATCCTCGCCCATCTCTGGATCGCGGTCGAAAGAGTCCGCGAACAGATGGCGGAAGGCTCCGGTCCGTTCCCGGAAAAGGCGCAACACTTCGGCTTCCATGGGCGCAAAGCCCAGATCTTCTGAAAAGGCAACACGCAGGGAAGAGAGGTCGGCGGGTGCCGGCGCTGCCATCGCTGCGGTGTCCACCGGCCGCGAGAGTGGATCGCGCGCATCCTCGCCAGCCTGCACCGAAAGTAGAAGGGCCAGATCGCTCACGCTACGGCCCATCGGGCCCTCTACCGAGAGCGGCGCATAAGCGGCAAGCGAACCTTCTTTCGGCACAAGCCCAGGGGTCGGTCGCAGGCCGACGACGCCGCAGTAGGCTGCCGGCGTGCGAAGGCTACCTCCAAGGTCGGACCCATTGCACAGCGGGAGCATGGAGGTGGCGAGAGCCACGGCAGATCCGCCGGAAGAGCCCGCACAGGTGAGCTCCGGATTGAAGGGGTTGCCAGTTGCCCCATAGACAAAGTTCCGAGTGTTGGCCCCAGCGCCATACTCCGGCGTGTTGGTCTTGAACCAGGGGATACCGCCAGCCTGCCGCATCCTGGCGACGGTCAGCGCATCTTCTTCAGGAACGTGATTTTCGAAGAGCTGTGACCCGTAAGTCGTGCGCAACCCGGCGGTATCGTTCAGGTCCTTGATACCAATCGGCAAACCGTGCAGCAGCCCTAACTCTTCGCCCGCGAGGACAGCCCGTTCGGCAGCCTGTGCAGCCTTCCGCGCCTCCCCCTCGTCAGCCGCAACGACCGCATTGAGAGTTGGATTTACTGTCTCAATACGCGTGAGGCAGGAATCCAGAAGCTCGACGGGTGAAATGTCGCGGCGAGCGATGCGGCGGGAAAGTTCGACAGCCGAGAGGTCGCAGAGTTCGGTCATAAGCGGCCCTTAGAAGCGCAGATTCTCGGAGCACGGAAGTGTACTCGCGATTCTTGGTGCGCAACCTAGCCGCACTGCCCGGGTAAGGCCAAGAGGTAGCATTGAGGCGTCCCAAATCCCCGCACAAAAACGGGGAGCTTCGGGACGCTCAAGCGTTCAAGCAGGACAGCTAGACGAACTCCACGAGTTCGATGTCGAAGGTCAGATCCTTGCCAGCCAGGGGATGGTTCGCGTCGAGCACCACGCTATCGTTCTTGACCTCCATAACGGTTACGACGAGCGGTTGCTGGTTCGGGCCGCTAGCTTGAAGCTGCATTCCGGGCTGTACGTCCATATCCGCAGGCAATAGCGACCGCTCCACCTCTTGGGTAAGCTCGGAGCGATGAGGGCCGTAAGCCTCATCGGCCGGGATGTAGACCGTTTTGCTGTCACCGGGATTCATTCCCACAACAGCCTGCTCAAACCCTGGAATGATCTGGCCCTGCCCGATGGTGAACTCCAAAGCCGGCGAATTGCGGGAGCTGTCGAATTCAGTGCCGTCCTGCAGCGTCCCGCTGTAGTGCACGCGAACCGTATCGCCCTGCTTGGCTGCGGTCATAATGATTTCCTTTACGTTCTGAAGGCTCTTGAGCGAGTGTCCGCGCCAGACACGAATCCGCCTGTCTTCGCTTGCACGTGATGCACTCCGATGTCGGCGCACCCTGCAGGACCTAACAAGTCCCTTGCAAGTCCCTTATGCCTTGAGAAGGCACCTTAAGCGGATAGTGAGCTACCAGATGCCGGCCCAAACTCGCTCAAAGGCTTTCACATTAACCACACATTTGGCGAAAGGGCCGTAGCGACGCGTTCCATGTCCAGGATTCGCCGATAAGCGCCTTCCGGCAAAACCTCTACACCCGTCACAAGCAGCCGCCTGCGCAAAGGTTCCAGATCGCGATCCGCGACGGCTGCCCTCAGGCCAAGGCGCAGCGCTCCCACCTCGGCGTCCGAGGTTGTGAGAGCCGTGATCAAGGGCAACCCGGGGGCGCTATCGGTCATCTCAAGGACCCGCAAGGGTTTCGTTTCCTGCGGCGCTTCCTGTTGTAGCAGCGCGTAGGTCACGCAATCGATTGCAGCCACATCGGCGCACCCCTCCCTTAGCCACGCCAGGGATTTGCGATGACCACCGCTTACCTGCAGAGAGCTGAAGAAACTCCCCCGCGCGTTGACCTGAGCCAGAGCATGCCCAAGGGCATTCATCCCGGAGTGTGACTCCCAGCTATTGATGACAGCGCGCCGACCGCGCAGGTCTATGAGGCTCTTAGCGGGATCGCCTTGGCGGACGATGAGGCAGCTGCGATAGTTGGGGCCAGCGCAACCGGGTGCCCCATGGCAAAGAGTGGCAACGTAGCGGGCCCGGCCAGCCAAGTCGTGGGTCAGAGGATAGCCGCAGGTTTGAGCCAGCACGAGTGTCGGTGACAACCACATGCTGTCTAGATCGCTGGGATGTTCTGGCTCTTCCGGCAAGGCCGGCGCTCCGGCCTGTCGCATATGCTCAGCGATGCCTCGCCACCAAGCGGCGATGGTGTCTTCCAGCTCCGGCAAGGCGTACATCGGGAGGCCGCCTCGCAAGTCCTCCTGCGCGATCAACCCCTAGCTCACCTCGTCATCGGCCCGATCCTGCAGGTACTGAGGCAGGCCATCGGTAATCTCGTAGTAGTCGCCCTTGTCGGCAACGAAAATGTGCGCAACGGTCTTGAGGCCCGTCTTCCCCTCCAGGGTGCCAGCAGCGATCTCGATCGTCGCTCGATCGTGTCCCTCCCAGAAGAGACTACCGCCGCAGTGGCGGCAAAATCCGCGGCGCGCGATGGATGAAGCGTGGTACCACGCCAGTCCCCCCTCCTCGATCAGATGCAGGTCGCCGCGGGCCGCCGAGGTGTAGCCGGCAAAGTTTCCATGGGTCTCCCGGCACTGGCGACAATGGCAGTTCACCACTGGGCTAAGTTGACCGCGCACCTCATAGCGCACCGCGCGACAGTTGCAGCCGCCTCGATAAAGCGGCGCCGCCTCATGGTCACTGCTCATGCCGTCCTCCGCTCGCCGTTTTTGCCGCTACTTTCCTCCAGATGCAGGAGTTGCTGCTGAAGAAAGTCTGATACGTCTGTCGGCTGAACGACCGCTGCTCGAATCAGCTGGTCGAAGTGCCGGGTAAGGACCCTGATCTGCTCGGTCGCATTGAACACGAAGAACATGTCACCGACATAGAGCGTCGCCCGCATGGGGCCAAAGACGTTCATCGGCGCAGAGTAACGCTGCCGACCGTCATAAAGAAATAGGCGGAAGGTAGGATAGAGTTCGTCGACCAACTCAATCATCTTCTCCAACTGATCGCGACGATCTGGAAGGGGAAGGTCTCGCCAGATCGTCTCCCCACGAGCGAAAGCCTCGATCGTCTGGAGCGAACAACAAACCTCTATCTCCGTTTCAGGCCGGCGGCTGTAGGCGAGACGGGCTTCGCTCTGCTCAAGCTGCCGCTCGTGGACCTTGTCGCCCTGCTCCCCATACTCGTAGCGAATCACTTCCTCTGTTTTCAGAAGATCCGGAAGCGTGGTCGGGACATAGCGAATCTTGTAGCCGGCCGCCTCCGCGTGCCAGCGCTGCAGTCGAGCATCCATGGGGCTGCTAGCGCCCGCCTCTATCTCTAGCGCAGCCTGCACGAGTTCAGCCCCCCGCCTGGCTTCCTGGCTTACGCCGAGCAACCAATCGCAACTGACTTGTGCCTGCCGCGCGATTGCCACGACCGTTTCGGCGCGCGGGAGCCGCTGGTTTTCCGGCGACAGTAGCTGTGTGAGCGTCGAGCGATCCAATCCGACCAACTGTGCAAAAGCAGAGCGAGTCAGGCCCGTTTGCTCAATCACCTGCAGCAAACGTTGACGGAACTGCTCGACCGTTTCAGCCCGCTCCATCGGAATTTCCCATAGCTAATCCTCTAGCGCTTGCGAGCGCCCCCGAATGAGGCTTATAGTTAACAAGTGTTGCGAACTATCAACACATCAACGTTTGCACCACAAGGTTGGTCAAGGTGCTCAAGAGAGACGTCTCAACATCAGCTGCTACCCCGCCTTCCAACGCCAGAAGTCTTCCGGCAGTGGGCTGGCCGACGATTCTGGTGGCCTTGGTGATCTATAGCGCTTTCATGCTCGTGACCTGGTTCCACAATCGCTTGCCGGTCTGGTTGCTCCTTCCTTTGGGCGCTTATCTCGTTGCCTGGCACGGCTCGCTTCAGCATGAGGTGATCCATGGTCATCCAACCTCTTTGCCATGGCTCAACCGCCTCCTTGTGTTTCCAAACCTCGTCCTCTGGCTTCCCTTCGAGCACTACCGTGAGAGCCATATTCGACATCATCGAGAGGAATGGCTAACCGACCCCCTGGAGGATCCTGAAAGCTGGTATCTGACGACCGCGCGCTGGTCCGAAAGCAGCTCTTGGCTACGCAGTCTTCTCTGGATTAACAACACGGTGGCCGGCCGCCTTCTGATCGGCCCGCTGCTCATCCTGGGCTATTTCCTCCAGAGCGAGCTGTACGCGCTGCGCCGCGGCAGCTTTCACTGGCGCGCCTGGCTGATCAACATCCTGAGCTGCACGCTCGTGCTTACTTGGGTCGTGGTGATCTGCGGCCTCTCCTTTTGGTCCTATCTTCTCTTTTTCGTTTATCCGGGGACGTCGTTGACTCTCCTCCGTTCCTTCGCCGAGCACCGTGCCCGTCCTGAACCTTCGGAACGAACGGTAGTGGTAGAGGCAAGCCTTCCCTTGGCGCTGCTTTATCTCAACAACAATCTACATGCTGTTCATCACAGCTATCCAGGCGAGCCCTGGTTCCGTCTCCCTGAGATCTGGAAGCGTCAGAAGAAACGGCTACTGGCGCAGAACGGAAATTATCGCTTTTCCGGCTACGCCGAAATCATCGCGCGCTATTTCCTCTGGCCAAAGGAAGGCCTTATCCATCCAGCAAGCGCAGAATTGACGCAGCGGTGGCACGGTGACTTGCCGATTGCCTCCACGCCCAATCACCTTGGAGAAGGCGACCGGGCCACGGCTTGACGCCTGGGGCTACTGTGTGCGCCCGGCACTTGCAGATGCAACTGGCGGCCGCTCAAGCTGCCAGCGCTCCCCCTTCCCGCTTGCGACGCGCCACGAAAGCATCGAGCTCTTCGGCGATCGCCGGGTCAAGCGGCGGCGGCTCGAACTCGGCAAGGAGTTGCTTGTAGATGCGGTTGGCGCGCGCGGTAGCATCTTGAGCGCCAGCCTCCCGCCAGCTTTCGAAGTTGCGCCAGTCGCTGAGCAGAGGCGCATAGAAGGCCGTCTCGTAGCGTTCCAAGGTGTGGGCCGCACCGAAGAAGTGCCCCGCCGGCCCCACCTCACGGATGGCATCCAGCGCCAACTCGGCTTCATTCACGACGAGGGGCTGTAGCGTTTCGGACATGTGCTGCAACATCTCGGCATCCACAATCGCCTTCTCGAAGGAAGCGACCAAACCGCCCTCCAACCAGCCCGCCGCATGCATCACCAGATTGGTGCGGGAGAGCACCACCGGCCAAAGCGACATCATCGATTCATAAGCTGATTGGGCGTCAACGCAGTTCGAGGCGTTCACGTTCGAACTGCGATAGGGAATCCCGTAACGGCGCGCGAGCTGGCCACCAACCAGCACCGCCTTGGCATATTCAGGCGTGCCGAAAGCCGGTGCCCCCGATTTCATATCCACATTCGACGTAAAGCCGCCATACATCATCGGTGAGCCCGGATTGGCCGCTTGTCCGAAAGCGATTCCTGCTAGGGCCTCGGCGTTTTGTTGAGCCAATGCGCCGGCTAGAGACGCCGGGGCCATGGCTCCTGACAGCGTGAA
>JAJUFM010000169.1 GCA_029265995.1 Rhodospirillaceae bacterium
ACTACCCTCGGTGATGGCACCAAACTCTTGTAACGGCAAGTCGGGATACAGACCTCTTCAGGAGTAGGGGGCGGACGGTCTCGGTCGGCCTTGGCCCTTTCTTTACTCGCCAGCTTCTGGCAGAAACCCGCAATCAGCAGACATGTGCCAGTAGTGTCTTTTCCCTGAACCCACCCACGGGAGCCGGCATGGCGCCCCGTGCCCAATCAGAGTGCCCGCATGCCCAAGCGTACCGACATCCAGTCCATCCTCATCGTCGGAGCAGGCCCTATCGTCATCGGACAGGCTTGCGAATTCGACTACTCCGGGGTTCAGGCATGTAAGGCTCTGAAGGAGGAAGGGTACCGGGTGATCCTGGTGAACTCCAACCCCGCGACGATCATGACCGATCCCGGACTGGCGGATGCCACCTACGTGGAGCCGATCACGCCGGAGTTCCTCGAGCGGGTGATCGAGCGGGAGCGGCCGGATGCCCTGCTCCCGACCATGGGCGGGCAGACCGCTTTGAACGCCTCCCTGAAGCTTGCCGAGCTCGGCGTGCTGGAGCGCTACGGCGTCGAGATGATCGGCGCCAAGGCCGACGTCATCGACAAGGCGGAGGATCGGCAGCGCTTCCGTGAAGCCATGGACGCCATCGGGCTGAAAAGCCCGGTCTCGCGCATGATCACGAGCTTTGATGAGGCCATGGATGCCCTGGAGCTGGTCGGTCTTCCGGCCATCATCCGCCCCTCCTTCACTTTGGGTGGCACCGGTGGCGGCATCGCCTACAACCGCGAAGAATACGTGGAGATCGTCAAGAGCGGGCTGCGGGCGAGCCCGACCAGCGAGGTCTTGATCGAACAGTCAGTGCTCGGCTGGAAGGAGTTCGAGATGGAGGTGGTCCGCGACAAGGCGGACAACTGCATCATTGTCTGCTCCATCGAGAACATTGATCCCATGGGGATCCATACGGGTGATTCCGTCACGGTCGCGCCGGCTTTGACCCTCACTGACAAGGAATACCAGATCATGCGCAACGCCTCGATCGCCTGCCTGCGGGAGATCGGGGTGGAGACCGGGGGCTCCAACGTCCAGTTCGCGGTCAATCCCACGAACGGAGAGATGGTGGTCATCGAAATGAACCCACGCGTCTCCCGCTCCTCCGCGCTGGCCTCCAAGGCGACCGGCTTTCCCATTGCGAAGATCGCGGCGAAGCTGGCCGTCGGCTACACGCTCGACGAGCTGGACAACGACATCACCCGCAGCACGCCTGCTTCCTTCGAGCCGACCATCGACTACGTGGTCACCAAGATGCCGCGCTTCACCTTTGAAAAGTTCAAGGGGACGCAGGCGCTGCTGACCACAGCCATGAAGTCGGTGGGCGAGGCCATGTCCATTGGCCGGACCTTCCAGGAGTCCTTGCAAAAGGCGCTGCGATCCATGGAGACCGGCCTGGCCGGACTCGACGAGATCAGCATTCCGGGGGCGGTCGGTGAGGATGGCGAGGTCGACCGGGAGGCGATCCTCGGATGCCTGTCCCAGCCGGTTCCGGATCGACTGCTGGCGGTGGCGCAAGCCTTTCGACACGGTCTGTCGGTGGATGAAATCTACCGCGCCACCCGCATCGACCACTGGTTTCTGCGGCAGATCGAGGAGCTTGTCCGGGTCGAGGAAGCCGTCCGGACTCAGGGTCTGCCGAAGGACCGCGCGTCCTTCTTGCACCTCAAGTCCCTTGGCTTTTCAGATGCACGCCTGGCCGCGCTGAGCGGGGTAGAGGAGACAGCGGTCGCGGCCGCGCGTCGCGCGCTTGGGGCGCTGCCCGTCTACAAGCGGATCGACACCTGCGCCGGCGAGTTCCCCTCGCCGACCCCCTACATGTACTCCTGTTATGAAGGACATGATGGCCGCGAGCCGGATTGTGAGGCGGAGCCCAGCGAGCGCGAGAAGGTCATGATCCTGGGCGGTGGCCCAAACCGCATCGGCCAGGGCATCGAATTCGACTACTGCTGCGTTCATGCCGCCTATGCGCTGAAGGACGCCGGTTTCGAGACCATCATGGTCAATTGCAACCCGGAAACGGTGTCCACGGACTATGACACTTCGGACCGCCTCTACTTCGAACCTTTGACCGCGGAAGACGCTCTGGAGATCGCGCGGGTCGAGCAGTCAAACGGCCGGCTGAAGGGCGCCATAGTGCAATTTGGCGGCCAGACACCGCTCAAGCTAGCCCAGGCCCTGGAGGCCGCCGGCCTGCCGATCCTCGGCACCTCCCCCGACGCCATCGACCGGGCGGAAGATCGCGAACGTTTCCAGGCGCTGCTCCAGGATCTCGGGTTGCGCCAGCCCGCCAACGGCCTCGCCCGTTCCCTTGAGGAGGCGGTGGCCGAGGCAGAGCGCATCGGTTACCCGGTTCTGCTGCGGCCTTCCTATGTCCTGGGGGGACGCGCCATGGAGATCGTCAACGACGAGAGCGAACTCCGACAGTATATCGCGACGGCAGTGCAGGTGTCCGGGCGCAATCCCGTGCTCGTCGATTCCTATCTGCGCGACGCGATCGAGGTCGACGTGGATGCCGTCTGCGACGGTGAGCAGGTTTTTGTCGCCGGGATCATGGAGCACATCGAGGAAGCCGGTATCCACTCGGGTGATAGCGCCTGCTCCCTGCCGCCCTATACCCTTTCTCAGACCATCGTCGAGGAAATCGAGCGCCAGACATCACGCCTGGCGCTGGAACTCGGCGTGATCGGCCTGATGAACGTGCAGTTCGCGGTCCAGGGCGAAGACATCTACATCCTGGAGGTCAATCCCCGCGCCAGCCGGACCGTTCCCTTCGTCGCCAAGGCGACCGGCGTGCCGATCGCCAAGATCTCGGCCCGGGTCATGGCCGGCGCCAAGCTTTCCGAGTTCAACCTCGAGCGCTCGCGGCGGGAGCATGTGGCGGTGAAGGAAGCTGTTTTCCCCTTCGCCCGCTTTCCGGGAGTGGATGTGGTGCTCGGCCCGGAGATGAAATCCACCGGCGAGGTCATGGGCATCGACCGCGACTTTGCGCGGGCGTTTCTCAAGTCTCAGTTGGGGGCCGGGGTGGAGCTTCCTACCTCGGGGCGCGTCTTCATTTCCGTCAAGGACAGCGACAAGCCCTTTGCTGCGGAGCTGGCGCGCCAGCTCGCGAGCGCGGGCTTCGACGTCATCGCGACGGGTGGCACGGCCGCCTATCTGCAGGAGCAGGGGATCGAGGCAGAGTTCGTCTACAAGGTGCGCGATGGTCAGCGGCCGCATGTAGTGGATCGGATGATCGACGGCGCGATCCAGTTGGTGATCAACACCACGGACACCCGCAAGGCGGTAGCAGATTCCTTCTCACTGCGCCGCAGCGCGCTCACCAACGCCATTCCCTACTATACCACGATGGCCGGGGCAGAGGCCGCCGTTCAGGCAATTCTGGCGGCCCGTGGCGGCCTGCTTGAAGTCGCGCCTCTGCAATCGTACTTTAAGGGCGCGTTCTAGACCGGAATTGCGAGCGCAGCCGAACTTCAAGTCGCTTTGGCCGCGCCGCAAGCTGATTTGGAACAGCTGATTCCTCGAGGTGGATCCGCCTGGCGGTCCACCTCTTTGTGTGACTCGTTTTGGCCTGTTGAATTGAGATCGGATTCACGCCTTTAATTGAGGATTGGGCGTGGGCCCGCTCTAATACGAACGCCTAGAGCAGATGCACGCTGCAAATCGTATCGCTCCGCGCAGACGATTTGAGGCGATCTGCTCTCAGTCGTTGGGGCCGAGGGAGCACGTAGCATTTCCGCCATTCGCTGAGTAGGCGTTGGCTTGAGGAGGTTGTCCGCAGGACATGAACGACAAGGTTCCTATGACCGCCGAGGGCTTTGCACGGCTCGAGGAAGAGCTGAGGCATCTGAAGACTGTTGCTCGGCCTGAGGTCATCAAGGCGATCGCCGAAGCGCGCGAGCATGGAGATCTGTCGGAGAACGCAGAATATCATGCAGCTCGTGAGCGCCAGTCTTTCATCGAAGGCCGCCTGGCCGAGCTGGAGGACAAGATCAGCCGTGCGCAAGTGATCGATCCGACGAAGCTTTCTGGCGATACGGTGAAGTTCGGTGCCACCATTCGGGTTGTCGATGAGGACACCGAAGAGGAGATCCGCTACCAGATCGTGGGCGAGACAGAGGCCGACGTGAAGGCGGGTCGCATCGCCGTCACCTCCCCCATTGCGCGGGCGATGATCGGCAAGTCCATCGGCGAATCCGTCGAGGTGACCACCCCGCGCGGCACCAAGGCCTACGAGATCCTGGAGATCCAGTACATCTAAGGGCTGCCCCATCGGGCTGGCCACTCAGAAGGTCGTTGCACCCTCCTCAGCAGGCTGGGCGATTACGGAACGTACAAG
>JAJUFM010000104.1 GCA_029265995.1 Rhodospirillaceae bacterium
AGCTCTCACAAGAGGAGACACAATGATGAGTGTCGACAACTTGAAGGCCCGGATGCCGGCCTATGCCAAAGACATCAAGCTCAACCTTTCGAACATCTTTCAGTCAACGGCGCTGACTGAAGCCCAGGTCTGGGGCACGGCGCTGGCGTCCGCGCTGGCAACCCGTAATGCAGAAGTCATCGAGGCCATCGCGGAAGGGGCGGCTGAAAAGCTGACCGCCGAACAGCAGAACGCCGCCAAGGCCGCCGCTGCCATCATGGCGATGAACAACATCTACTATCGCTCGATTCACCTGCTCTCGAACAAGGAATACGGCAAGCTACCGGCTCGCCTGCGGATGAACATCATCGGCAATCCCGGTGTCGAGAAGCTCGACTTCGAGCTGTGGTCGCTGGCTGTCTCTGCGATCAACGGCTGTGGCATGTGCCTGGATTCCCATGAGCGGGAAGTGATCGGCAAGGGGGCATCCAAGGAAGGTGTCCAGGACGCTCTGCGGATCGCGTCTGTCCTTCATGCGGCTGCTGCCGTCATCGACGGTGAAAAGGCGCTCCCCGAAAGCCAGCGCGCGGCTGTCTAAGCTCCAGCCAGCTACGAGTGGATTGCGTCCGATCCGATCTTTATTAGCTCCGATCGGACGCGATCCCTCTTATTTATCCGGTTCAGCCTTCAGCGCAGCCCCGGATCTTTTCGATGTCCGGACCTTCCGGCGTGCGGCCCAGGTTGTAGGGGGCCGACGCATCGCGCCAGGTGGAATAGTCTTCAAGATACTCCAGCTGGCTTAGGTAGACCTTCGCTGAGTTCGGATTGGCGCAGGCTGCCTCCTCGATCACCTCATTGGCCAGCCGCTGCACTTCTGTCAGCGTTTCGTCATCAAGGCGGGTGATTTCCGTACCCGCTTCCTGGAACAGCCCATAGGCCTCGGTCGCGCGTTTCTCGGTGAATGCAATCGACCAGAGCATCGTGGCATCGGCGGCGATCTTGAGCTTTTCCTGTGTTTCAGGCGACAAGGCATCCCAGGCTGCCTTGTTGATCATGACCCCGAACACCGATGAAGACTGGTGCCAGCCCGGGGTCGACCAGTAGCTGGTCACTTGATGAAAACCCCCAGAGTAGTCGACGTTGGGCGTCGAAAACTCGGCGCCATCGATCACGCCACGCTCCAGGGATTGGTAAATTTCGCCACCTGCCATTGAAACCTGATTGCCGCCGAGCCGCTCCAGGAGCATTCCCTGTTCCATACCTGAAAGGCGCAGGCGCAGGCCTTGGAGATCGTCCAGGGTGCGGACCGGCGTGTTGGTCCGGAAGCCGGATTCGTTGTTGGTGACGCCGTAGGGCAGGTACATCATGCCGTAACGGCCATAGACCTCAGTATAGAACTCGTCACCGCCCCAGCCTCGGATCCAGTTCACGTAGTCGATCGCATTGAACAGGCTGACGTGGGTGGAAAGCGGCGAGAAGGCGGGGTCACGCCCTGCCCAATAACCGGGCCAGTCGCCGCTGGCCTGAATCGTCCCGGACTCCACCGCTCCGAACACCTCGCCCGAGGGCACGAGGGCGCCGCCATCGTAAAAGTCGATCTGCAGCTCGTCGCCGGTCAGTTGGTTGGCGAGCTCGACGAACTTCCGATCGATTTCGATCAGCTCGAGCGATGACGGCCAGGTTGTCGTCATCGTCCAGGTTTCCTGGGCCACCACCGGCCCGGAAAAGGCGAGCAAGGCGGCACCCGCAAGCAACTTAACCCTGATAAACATCATCAATCCTCCCTAACGTGAGTAAATTTGTTCTGGAAGCCAGGTGGCCAGGGACGGGAAGAGCGCCACGGCCAGGCACATCACGATGATGAGCCCGATGAAAGGCATGACGCCGGCGATGATCTGGCCGGTCTTCACATCCGCAGGTGCGATGGCGCGCATGTAGTAGAGCGCGTAGCCAAAGGGCGGGGTCAGGAAGGACGTCTGCAGGACGACCGCCATGAGCACCACGAACCAGAGCTGGTTCACGCCCAATTCCTGCACGATCGGCAGGAAAATCGGAAAAGACAGAAGGACGATTCCGGTCCAGTCCAGAAACATGCCGAGCAGGAATACGAGGAACATCATCACCGTGATCAGCATCCAGGGCTCCATTTCGAGTCCCCGGATCAGGTCCTGAGAGGCTCTCAAGCCACCGGTGATGTTGAAGACGCCGGTAAAGGCTGTGGCGCCGACCACGATGAAAAGAATCATCGCGGAGGTACGGCCCGTTTCCCGCAGCGCGCTGAAGAAGGTGGAGAGGTCGAACCTGCGCCGCGCAAACACGATGCCCAGCGCCAGGGCAGCGCCGATCGCCGAGGCCTCGGTCGCCGTAGCGATGCCGAGCAGCATCGTCCCGAGGATGCCGAAGATGAGGATGAGCGGCGGAAGGGCTTCAACCGCCAGCATCTTCCAGAGCTCACCCTTGCTGATCCTCTCCTCGGGGTGAACCGCTGGGGCGAGATCGGGGCGCAGGATCGCCAGTATGGTCATCCACCCGGCATAGAGCAGCCCCAGAAGAACTCCAGGAAGCATGGCGCCCGCGAAGAGCTCTCCGACCGACAGCGTGGAGTAGCTCGACATGAGGATGAGCATGATCGACGGCGGAATAAGGATTCCGAGGCAGCCAGAGGCTGCGATCAGGCCAGTGCTCAAGGTCCTGCTGTAGCCGTACTGGAGCATTGGGCGCAGCGCCATGAGGCCCATGACGGTGATCGAGGCGCCAATGATCCCGGTAGTCGCCGCCAGCAGGATAGAGATGAAGACGACCGCCAGGCCTAGACCACCGCGCACCGGCGCCATCAACAGGCGCAGTGCCTCGAACATCTTGTCCGTTACCCCGGAGTCCGAAAGGAAGCGGGCCATCAGGATGAAAAGCGGAATTGCGATCAGTGTGTAGTTGTCGAGCACATCGCCGAAAATGCGACTGATGACGATGCCCAGCACCATCGGCTTGCCGGCGATGAGAGCTCCGAGAACGGCCGTTCCACCCAGCACGAAGGCGAGCGGGTGGCCCATGAACAGCCCCAGTGCCAGGAGGCCTGCCATGATTAGCCCGATTGCTTCACCCGACACGGGCAGCCTCTTTACGTAGGATCAGCTTGAGGAACTCGGCAACGCCTTGAAGGAGCAGCAGAGCGGCGGCCAGCGCCATGGCAATCTTGAGCGGGTAGACGGGAAGCTGCACCGAGCCATAGGTGGTTTCGCCTTGCATCCAGGAGCGCAGGGCAAACTCGTAACTGCGGGTCATGAAAACCCAGGCAAAGGGAAAGAAGAAGATCAGATAACCTGCGACCTCGAGCCAGCGAGTCGCGCCCGCGGACAGCCGCTCGATCAGCAGATCCACTCTCACGTGCGCCTTATGACGCAAGGCATAGCCCCCCAACATGATGAAATAAAAGCCGTAGAGTTGCTTTGAGACGTCGAAGGCCCAGCGCGTCGGCAGATGAAACGCGTAGCGCATGACCACGTCATAGATGATGATAGCTGCGAAGAGCACCGCCACGGTCGAGATGACGCGGCCGATAATCTCGTTCAAGCCGTCGATAAGACGGATCAACATTCATCCTCCCTTAGCTGTTCTTTTCCTGGGTAGCGGTGACTGGTCTAAGGGCTCATCCTCGCTCACGGAGCTCGCGACGGATGATTTTTCCAGTCGCGGTCATGGGGAGGTTGTCGACAAACTCGATAGCGCGTGGAAACTCGTGCGCTGCCAGACGCGTCTTGACGAAATCTTGAATCTCGCGCTGCAGACTGTCGGAGGCTTCGAAGCCCGGCCGTAGCACGATCCAGGCTTTGACGATTTCCGTTCGAAGAGAGTCTGGCACACCGACCACCCCCGCCATGGCCACCGAGGGATGCCGCATCAGGCAATCTTCGACCTCTCCCGGCCCGATGCGATAGCCGGCACTGGTGATCACGTCATCAGTTCGCCCCACAAACCAGAGGTAGTCCTCTTCATCCTGCCAGGCCATGTCGCCCGTAATCAGAAAATCGCCAATAAACTTTGCGGCCGTTGCCTCAGGGTTGTTCCAATATTCCAGAAACATCACGGGGTCCGGCCGGCGGATGCCCACCATACCCGTCTCGCCGCGGGGGAGTTCGAGGCCCGCCTCATCGACGATCCTGACGTCGTGCCCTGGCAGCGGACGCCCAAGGGAACCTGGGCGGATGGGGAAAAGAGAGCCGCTGTTGCCGGCCACCAGGTTGCACTCGGTCTGGCCATAGAACTCGTTCAGGTGGATTCCGAAGGTTTCGCGCGCCCAGCCCAGCAGCTCTTCGCCCAGTGTTTCGCCGCCACTTGCGATCGTGCGCAGCTTCAGGTCTGCTGGCGGAGCGTTACTCTGGCGCAGCATCTTCAGGGCAGTCGGCGGCATGAAGACGTTGCGAACACCGTATTTGGCCATCAAGGCATAAGCCTGGTCCGGATCGAATTTGCGTGCCCGAAAGGCCAGCACCGGGACACCGTGATGCAACGAGGGCAGCAGGACGTCCAGCAGACCGCCGATCCAGGCCCAGTCTGCTGGGGTCCACATGAGATCTCCAGGCTGCGGGAAGAGATCATGCGGCAGCTCGACTCCGGGGAGATGCCCGAGAAGTACGCGATGGCCGTGCAGGGCGCCTTTTGGATTTCCAGTCGTGCCGGAGGTATAGATGATGATCGCTGGGTCGTCCGCGGTGCTATCTGGCCCCTGAAAGCGGTCGCTGGCCTTCTCCAGAAGTGCATTGAAGGAGAAGCACCCGGGAGGCGGACTTCCCGCGCCCGTTACATAGATGTGCTCGAGGTCCGGCAGCCGATCCTTGAAGGTTAGAATCTTTGCGGCCCCTTCCGCATCGGTCAGGATGGCCTTGGCGCCGCTGTTGCTGAGGCGGTAGACCAGTGCCTCCTCCCCGAAAAGCACAAAGAGCGGGACGGTGATCAATCCGGCCTTGAAGGCGGCCGCGTGACCGATCGGCACTTCCGGAGACTGGGGGAGGAGAATGGCAATTCTGTCTAGCGGATGTAGCCCACCCGCCACCAGGGTGTTCGCGAACTTGTTGCTCAGGCGTTCGAGGTCATCGAAGCTGTAGTGCCGCGCCGCGCCCGTTTCATCGACGAAGATCAGGGCTGTTCGTCCGGTCCCATCGGCCCAGCGGCATATGTCCGTCCCGATATTGAATTGGGTCGGAACCTGCCAACGGAAGCTGGCCCTGATCTTCTCATAGGCTCCCGGACCGCCTGACATGTTCTCCCCTACCTCCGAATGCCCTGTCGTCGCGCCGTCAGCAGGGCTTGTTGTAAACAACCTTCCTTATGGCGAAAGCTGAATCAAGTACTCTCGCGCAGAGACTGCACAATCTTCCGAAAAGCGATAATTCAGGGAAGGGCAGCTCCGGTAAGTTTCTTTGCTTTTTCGGCTTCGGGTCGCCGAAGGTGGGCGAATAGCCGCTGCTCCACCCTGCGGAAGATCCAGAGGATGAGATAGGTGCAGGCGAGATAGATGAGGCCGGCCGCGATGTAGAGCTCGTAGACAGCGAAGGTTCTGGCAACCAGCACCCGGGCCACTCCGGTCAGGTCGAGGAGGGTGATGATCGAGACAAGCGAGGTGGCCTGGAAGAGGAAAACGACTTCGTTGGAGTAGGCCGGCAGCGCAATGCGAAAAGCCTTGGGCAGAATGATGCGTCGATAGAGCAGGCTACGGCTCATGCCCATGGCACGGGCCGCCTCGATTTCCCCATAGGGCACGGCCTGAATGGCGCCGCGCAGGATCTCTGCGGTGTAGGCGGCCGTATTCAGGGTCAGCGTGAAAACTGCGCAGAAGTAGGCTTCACGAAAAAAGGTCCAGAGTCCCAGCGCCTCAAGTTCCGGTCGGAACTGCCCGGAGCCGTAGTAGACCAGGAAAAGCTGGACCAGCAGCGGTGTCCCACGAAAGTAGAAAATGAAGCCGTAGACGGGTGCGCGCACCAGGAAGTTTTTGGAGAGTCGCATCAGGGCAAGAGGGACAGCCAGCGCGAGCCCAATAGCCAGGGCCAGCGCCGTGATCTCCAGGGTGATCAGCAGGCCGCTCAGAAGCTGAGGGAGAGAGTTTATGACGAGGCTCAAGTTCATGCTGTCACGCCCGTTGAGTGCCGCGATTGGCCCAGGCTTCGAAGCGCTGCTGTAGCAGGATCGAAACCAGCGTGATGCTCAGGTAGAACAGCGAAGCGATGAAGTAGAAGGTAAAGGGAAGCTTCGTTGCGGCAACGGCGATCTGCGCCGAGCGCATCAGCTCGTCTAACTGAATGATTGATATCAGGGCGGTTGCCTTGATCAGTACCATCCAGACATTGCCTAGCCCCGGAAGCGCGAAGCGCCATACCTGTGGCAGCACGATGCGGCGGAAAGCCAGGCTGCGGCTCATCCCAATCGCACGCGCGGCTTCAAGCTGCCCCGGCGGAATTGACTGAAATGCGCCTCGGAAAACCTCGGTGGCAAAGGCGCCATAGATAAAGCCGAGTGTCAGCGTACCTGCCCAGAAGGGATCGAGGTCGATGAAAACCGGATAGCCCCACTGCAGGGACAGGTTCTGAATGAGTGTCGGCGTGCCGTAGTAGACCAGCAAGATCAGCAGGAGTTCGGGAACCCCGCGCACCACGGTCGTGTAGGTAGCGGCGAGAGAACGCGCTATGGGCGATGTCGAAGACTTTCCCCAGGCGCCCAGCAGTCCAAGCAGAATGGCCAGAAAAAGAGCTGCCAGGCCGACGAGGAGGGTGAGTTCGAGCCCTCGCAAGAGCATCCAGCCATAGCCGTGCAGATCAGGCACCACTCATCTTTCCGTCTGCTTCCCCGCAAGAATTGTTGCCGCTAAAGCGAGGCCCTGGCGGTTGACTCTGTCCCAGCGTTAGGGGGGTGCGCACCGCGAGGCCGATGCAGGCACCCCCTGACCATCAGGAACTACTCACCGTAGACGTCGAAGTCGAAATACTTCGCGTTGATCTCCTGGTAGGTGCCTTCCTCGCGGATCTGCTGGATCGCGTTGTTGAAGGCCTCCCGCAGATCATCCTCACCCTTGCGGATCGCAATGCCGATCCCTTCACCGTGCCACTCTTCCTCAAAGTAGTCGGGGCCGACGAAGTGATAGCCGGCGCCTTCCTCCGTCTCCAGGAAGCCTTCCAGCAAGACGACTGAATCAGCCATCACCAGGTCGACGCGGCCGTTGGCGAGATCAAGGTTGGCCTCGTCCTGGGAGGCGTAGACGCTGATGTCGATGTCCGGAAAGTTGTCGCGCAGGAAGTTCTCGTGAATGGTCGCGCGCTGGACGCCGACGCTCATCCCCGAAAGAACCTCATTGGCCTCCTCGATATCCTCCGGTATCTCAAGCTCCCGGTCTTCCGCCTTCACGAACTTTGCTGGTGTCGCGTAGTACTTGTCCGTGAAATCGACAACCTGTTTGCGCTCCTCGGTTATCGACATGGAAGCGATGATGGCGTCGTAGCGGCGGGCGAGAAGACCCGGGATAATGCCATCCCAGTCCTGAACCACGAACTCGCACTCGAAGCCCGCAGCGTCGCAGAGAGCATTGGCGATATCGATGTCGAAACCTGCCAGGTTGCCGTCGGAATCAATGAAATTGAACGGCGGGTAGGCGCCCTCTGAACCGATACGAACGGTTTCCTGAGCGGAGAGGGGTCCAGCGGACATCGCAAGAGCACCTGCTGCCAATACCCCCAACATGTATTTCTCCATCACTTTAATCCCCCTTTTTCGGTCAGAAGCTAATAGACGCCTGTGCGTGCTGACCTTCCGGCATCCCATTCCTTTGACGATCGAGGTGGGAAGCAAGGAATTGTCTGCATCGCTCCGAAGAAGGATTGCCGAAAACCTGCTCCGGCGGTCCCTCTTCTTCAATACGCCCCTTGTGCAGGAAGATCACCCGACTTGCCACCTCTCGGGCAAAGGCCATCTCATGCGTCACGATGATCATCGTCCGCCCTTCCTGCGCCAATTGCTGCATCACCCGCAGCACTTCCCCAACCAACTCGGGGTCGAGCGCAGAAGTCGGCTCGTCAAACAACATGATATCCGGCTCCATGGCCAGGGCCCGCGCAATCGCCGCACGCTGTTGCTGGCCGCCGGAAAGCTGGGCGGGATAAGCCTGGGCCTTGTCGGCAATCCCAACCTTCTCCAGCAACGCCATCGCCTTGTCGGTTGCTGCCCGCTTCGGCTCCTTCAGCACATGTACCGGTGCTTCGATGACGTTCTGCAGGATCGTCATATGGGTCCAGAGATTGAAGGACTGGAAAACCATGCCCAGGCGGCTGCGCAGGCGGTCGACCTGGCGCCAATCCGCCGGCTTGATGCGCCCGCGGCGATCGCGGGTCATCTTCAGCAGCTCTCCACGTAGCAGAACGCGCCCGGAATCAGGGATTTCCAGCAGGTTGATACAGCGCAGCAGCGTCGACTTGCCGGAGCCGCTTGCACCGATCAGCGCAATGACATCACCTTCTTCGGCAGACAGGCTGACGCCCTTCAGCACTTCTAGCGATGCGAAGGACTTGTGTACGTCTTCAACAAGCAGGGCGGGCGCGGTTTGCACCTTCACTGGACTGGGCACCTTCTCTCCTCTCGCACTGGAAGTGGCCATTCCAGTGGCTCTCCAGACGTTAGACCGGATCGTGCTTAATCTGAACCAAGAAGTTTTAGATCAGATGGGAATGGCTCAGAGACGGTGATGGCAGGTCCGGACGAACAGGATGCAGCGGGAAGAGGGGGATCAGGAACCTTCGCCCAAGAGGCGCAAACCTTCTTCCACGGCCGCGCGGCGCTGATCGTCTGGCGGCAGGTCCTGTACCAGGGGCTCCGCCCGGCGTAGGGCCGCCAAAGCCTCTTCTGTTTCGCCGAGCACCAGCCGTGCCTGCACCAGTCGCAGCCAGCCGTCCAGGTCTTCCGGGTTCTCCTCAAGACGAGACGCGAGGCCCTCGACCATGGATCGCACGAAGGCTTGGCGTTCCTCCGGCGACATGTCTTCCACGCCAGCCGCGGCCGCCGGCAAATCACTTTCCGGGGCGGTCCCCTCAGGGATACGAAGCTCGGCGATCGGCAGGCCCAGCTGTTCCGCGGCGCCAACGATCTGCTGGCGCAACAGCGGCCGCCAGCCGGCGTCCCTCGGGGTGGAAGCAGCCAGTTCCAGCCAGCTATCCAGGGCTTCTCGAACTTGACCCGCCTGCTGTAGCCACAGGCCCTGATAGTAGCGAGCGCGGGGGTCCTGAGGGTCGATTTCAAGAGCGCGCTGGAACGCCGTCTTGGCTTCAGGCGTGACCGTGCCGCCCCCCGCCGCGGTAATGGCTTCTCCCAGTGCCGACTGCAGATCAGCCGATGGGCTGGGGCTGCGGCTCAAGGCTTCTCGATAGGCCTCCGCTGCGCCCTGCCAATCGCCCAGTTCGCTTTCCGCGCGGGCAAGCAGCTCCCAGCCGCGGGGATCATCTGGGCTGTCGGCCAATCGCACGCGCAGTTGGTCGGTCATGGCGCGCATTTCCGCCAGGCGTTCGAACTCAGCGCCGCGGCTGGCGATCGGCACGCTGGTGGTCTCAGGTTGGCCGAGCCAGAGATAGAGACCCACCGTCGCAAGCGGCACGAGGATGAGGATCAAGAGACTGGCCGCAGCTGAAACCCTGCGCCGTGGCAGAGGCTTGGGGCGTCCGACCGCTTGTTCGCGCCGACGATCGGCCGCGAGGAGCCGGCGCTGAACCTCGAGCCGCGCGGCGCCGGCCTCGGCTTCCGTCAAAACGCCGCGCGCTTGATCCTGATCGATCTCTGCGAGCTGATCGCGATAAATGGAAATGTCGTAGGCACTGGCGTCCTGCGCTTCGGGCGCCTCTTCCTGCCGATTGCGCCGCCGCAGGAGCGGGTGCAGAAGCAGTCCCACGCTCAGCGTGGTGAGAAGTGCCGCCAATGCCCAGAGAAGCCAGCTCATGAGCGCCTTTCCTTGCCGCCCGCTTCTTCCGCCAGGAGGCGGGCCAGGCGCGCCTCCTCTTCGGGCTTTAGGACATCAGGTGCCGTGGCGCCTTGCTTGCGGCGGCGCGCCACTGCCAGAGCTATGCCGGCGGCGCCAATAAGAAGCACAATCGCCGGGCCGAACCAGAGAACCCAGGTGTCCGAGCGCATCGGTGGACGGAAGAGCACGTAGTCGCCGTAGCGCTCGACCAGGAACTCTCGCACTTCTTCATCGCTATCGCCGGCAGCCAGGCGTTCCCGCACAAGCTCCCGCAGGTCACGCGCAATCCCGGCCTGCGAAGAATCGATGGATTCGTTCTGACAAACGACGCAGCGAATTTCGCGTTGTAGGTCGCGCGCGCGAGCCTCAAGAGCCGGGTCTTGCAACCTTGGCTCCTGGGCAGCCAGTGGCAGCGCAAACGAAAGCAGCAGGACAGCCAGCAGAACTCTCACTGCAGGCGCTCCAGTATTGGCAGAATGACGTCATCCAGTTCCACGGCGTGAATGGGACCGACGTGGCGGTAGCGGATGGTGCCCTCGCGATCCAGGATGAATGTCTCAGGCACGCCGGAGATGCCCCATTCGATGCCGGCTCGTCCGTTCTCATCGGCCCCAATGGCCTCATAGGGATTTCCCAGCTCCTCGAGCCAGGCCAGGGCATCCTCGGGCTTGTCCTTGTAGTTGATGCCGACGAGTCGAACATCCCGTTGTTCTGCCAGATCCACAAGCAGCGGATGCTCCGCGCGACACGGGAGGCACCAGGAAGCAAAGATGTTGACCA
>JAJUFM010000124.1 GCA_029265995.1 Rhodospirillaceae bacterium
GCTTTCAAGGAGGCACACAAACTATCTGCGGACTCCTTGGAGGAAACTGGACCCGCTTGCAGCCGGTAAAAGATCCCACGGTCGCCCAGGTCTGCCTCCTCAATATGCAGTTCAAGGTTTCCAAGCTGTTGCGGGTGCCGCTGTTGCAGCTTGGACCACTCTGCCTGAACGGCATCCCTATTGCTGACCGAGGCGAGCTGGATCATGAAGCCACCTGATGCCGGCGCTGCTGGGGCAGCCTCTTGGGCAGGTGCCGGCTCTTCCTCCGCAGGAGCAGCCTCAGGTTCGGAATCCTGTGCCTCTGCAGGTTCTTCAGGCACCGTCTCCGTTTCGATGTCCGGTTCTGGCGGTGAGGCCGCGTCCTGTATTTCCGGCGTCGGCGTAGGAGGAACGCTCGTCTCTTCCATCGTTTCGGAGGTTTCACTCAAGGACGTATCAGTCGGCGCGGCGTCCTCCTCCGCCGACTGCTCGCTTTCCTCAGCGGTAGGCGCTTCGGCGACTGCCTCCGCTGTTTCAGACAAGCTCTCTCTCGGCTGAGGCTCCTCCGGCGGCGGCAAGAGACGCTCGATCTGATCCTCCTGCTGATTTTGTGGATTCAGGACCATGCTGTCCTGATAGCGGACCTCCATGCCGCCAGGTTCGGCGGGTGGTTCCTTCTCCACCCCAGACGGAGCGGCCACCACTGGCAGTTCCTCTGGCTCAGGCTCGCCGGTGCCCCAGGAGTAGGCATAGAATACCAAGCCGGCGAAGACGACCAGCGCCAGGCCGGCAAGCGCGAAGCGTAGCGGCCCAAAGCCGGACGGAGACCTTCTCGCTTCCACCATTTCCTCTTCCACATAGGGCTCGGCGTAATCAGCCCCACGCTGCCGATAGGCCGGATCCCCGCGTAGCTCGATACGCGGCTCGTCGTCCCACTGATTGCCGCCGTCGGAAGCCATCAACGCATCTCCTCTACCGGCTCAACTCCAAAGATCCTGAGACCTGAAGCGATGACATTGGCCATCGCAGTCAGCATCGCCAGGCGAGCCGCGGTAAGTTCTGAATCATCGGTGACCAGGAAACGCAGGGTCGTATCCTCTTTCCCTCTGGTCCAAAGGCCATGAAACGCCGCAGCCAGATCGTTCAGATAGAAGGCGATACGATGCGGCTCGTAGGCTTCTGCGGCGCTTTCCACCAGCCGCGGCCAGCTGGCCATGAGTTTGATCAGCCCAATTTCATCAGAGTCGGTCAAGCGATGCAGCGGGGCCTTCGTGAGGGCATCGGGTGACTGATCTATGTCGGGAAAGGCCTCCGCCGCGTGCCGCAATACGGAGCGAACACGCGCATGGGCATACTGGACGTAGAAGACGGGATTGTCCTTCGACTGCTCGAGTACTTTCTCCAGATCGAAGTCGAGCGGCGCATCCGGCTTGCGCGTCAGCATCATGAAGCGGAGCACATCCTTGCCGACTTCATCCACGACTTCTCGGAGGGTGACGAAGTTCCCAGACCGCTTTGACATCCGGACTTCTACGCCACCCCGCATCAGGCGCACCAATTGGCACAGGAGGACGTGGAGGGAGCCCTGCCCTTCGGTCAAAGCGGCGACCGCGGCCTTCATCCGCCGCACGTAACCGCCATGATCGGCGCCCCAGACCTGGAGCATGAGCGGGTAGCCACGACGAAACTTGTCCAGGTGATTTGCCATGTCATTGGCGAAGTAAGTCCAACTTCCATCCGACTTGCGGATCGGCCGATCCACGTCGTCGCCGAAGCCCGTCGACCTGAAGAGGGTTTGTGGGCGCGGCTCCCAGTCGTCGGGTGTCTTGCCCTTCGGCGGCTCGAGAACTCCCGTGTAGATCAGATCCCGAGCAGCGAGTGTTTCGATAACGGCATCGACCGCGCCTGCTTCAACCAGCGCCCGCTCGGAAACGAAGAGGTCGTGGCGAATACCCACGGCCTCCAGATCGTCACGAATCAGTGCCATCATGGCGTCGATCGCAAAGGCGCGCACTTCCGGCAGCCATTCCTCTTCTGCCGCATCGAGCCATCGCGCCCCATCTCGCTCCGCGAGCGCAGCGCCTACGTCTTTGAGATAGTCTCCGGGATAGAGGCCAGCCGGAATCTCCTCAATCATTTCGCCGAGCGCTTCGCGGTAGCGGAGGTAGGCGGAGCGCGCCAGGACATCGACCTGCCCGCCTGCATCATTGACGTAGTATTCACGGAGAACATCGTAACCAGCCTTCTCTAGCAGAGAGGCCAGGGCGTCCCCCACCACCGCGCCCCGGGCGTGGCCAACCGTCAGCGGACCGGTAGGATTGGCCGAGACGTACTCCACGTTGGCCTTCTGGTTCTGGCCCATGTCGCTGTCACCGAAGCGCTCCCCCTCGCGCAGAATGCCGCGGAGTTGGTCGTACCAGATGCTCGAATTCAGGCGCAGGTTAATGAAGCCCGGGCCGGCAATCTCGATTGCCGACACTCCCTCCGCCTTCTCGAGGCGTTCGGCGAGAAGCGCCGCGAGATCTCGCGGCTTGCGACCAGCAGGCTTTGCCAGAACCATGGCTGCGTTCGTCGCCATGTCGCCGTGAGTCGGATCCCGCGGCGGTTCCACCGTGACGCGCCCCAGGTCGAGCCCTTCGGGTAACTGGCCTTCCGCTGTGAGCTTTTGTAGTTCCGCCAAAACAAGCTGCTGGAAATCTTTGAAGAGGTTCATGTTATAATCGCACGTAGGGGTTGAAGAGCTTTTCGTGTGACTCAAGGGCGTAGCGATCCGTCATCCCGGCGATGTAGTCAGCGACGATGCGGGCACGCTGAGCGCCATTTGCACCCTGTACCCGCTGGCGCCACTCATCCGGCAGAAGGCCAGGCTCCTCCAGGAAAATGTCGAAGAGTTGACGGAGAACCCGTCGCGCCTTGGACGTAAGGCGATTGACCCGATAGTGTCGATACATTCGATCGAACTGAAACCGTCGCACGGGGCGCAGCTTCTCCTTCATGGCGGCGGAAAAGGCAATCAGGGGCTGGCCTGCCGCCCTGACTTCATCCACCGAGCCAGGCGCCGCTTCCTGCAGACGCCGCCGGCTTTCGATCAAAAGGTCTTCCACCATCAGACCGATCAGCTCTCGCACCGCCGCATGTGCACGGCGCGCTTCATCCAGGTCTGGGTAACGCCGCTCCACTTGTGCGAACACCTCACCGACCAGCGGCAGCTCCCGGCATTCCGAGAGAGTGAAAAGGCCAGCGCGCAGCCCATCATCCAGGTCGTGGTTGACGTAGGCGATGTCATCAGAGAGTGAAGCCACCTGCGCCTCTGCGCTGGCATAGCCCTGGAGCTCGAGCGACCAATCGGCATCGAAAGCAGCGATGGCAGGTCTCGGATTCTGCACCGGGCCATTGTGCTTTGCCAGGCCTTCGAGCGTCTCCCATGTCAGATTGAGGCCGTCGAACAGCGGGTATCGTTCTTCTATCTGCGTTACCACCCGGAAGCTTTGCTCGTTGTGGTCAAAGCCGCCGTAAGGCTCCATTGCGGCCCGTAGCGCATCTTCGCCCGCATGCCCGAAGGGCGTATGCCCGAGGTCGTGAGCAAGCGCCATCGCCTCGGCCAGATCCTCGTTCAGCGCGAGGGCTCTGGCGATCGAGCGGGCTATCTGGGCGACTTCCAGAGAGTGGGTAAGACGCGTACGATAGTAGTCGCCCTCGTGGTAGACGAAGACCTGCGTCTTGTACTGCAGTTTTCTGAAGGCGCCCGCATGGATGATCCGATCTCGATCTCGCTGAAACGGCGAGCGAGTCGCGCTTGCCGGCTCATCGACAAGGCGGCCCCGGCTGTGCGCCGGGTGGCAGGCGTAGGGGGCTAGCGGTTGGGACGACATGATGGCGCAGACACTACGTCAAGCGAAGGCTAGCGGCAATTGGCGCCCGGAAACTGGAACAGGAGAGACGTCTGTGGTCGACGAGCGCGCTCGGTGTGCCTGGGTCAGCAATGACCCCCTTTACAGACGCTATCATGATGAGGAGTGGGGACGACCGGAGCACGATGCCCAAAAGCTGTTCGAGCTTCTCCTGCTTGAAAGTTTCCAGGCTGGGCTCTCCTGGATCACCATTCTCCGCAAGCGAGAAAACTTTCGCCAAGCCTTCGCAGGCTTCAAACCAGAACAGATCGCGCGCTTTGGCGATGCCGATGTTCAAGCCCTCGTGACCAACGCCGCCATCATACGGCATCGTGGAAAGATTGAGGCTGCGATTGCGGGCGCGCGAGCCTGGCTGGATCTGGAAGCGACCTTTCCCGGCGGCTTTACCGCCTTTATCTGGGAAACCGTGGAAGGAAAGCCGCAGATCAATTACTGGCGAAATGCAAAGGAAATTCCGGCAAAGACACCGGAAGCCGCGCAACTGAGCAAGCGTTTGCGAGACCGGGGCTTTCGGTTCGTCGGCGCGACCACGACCTATTCCTTCATGCAAGCCGCGGGTCTGGTCGACGATCACCTTCTATCCTGTTTTCGCAGAGAAGGCGCGTCTTTGTAAGCAGCGAGCTCCCGGGTCCCGCCTCAGGCCCCTGTCGTTGTTTGAGGTCTCTGGCGCTGCTATATAGCCGCATACCAACCTCGCGCCCGCGCCCTTTGGTTACATGCAGTGCAGCGCATTCCGCAGCGCCCCTTCCGGACAATGAATATGCGACGCAGACGAATCTACGAAGGCAAGGCAAAGGTCCTTTTCGAGGGTCCCGAGCCCGGAACCCTTGTTCAGTACTTCAAGGACGACGCAACCGCCTTCAACAATCAGAAGAAGGGCACGATCACGGGCAAGGGCGTGCTCAACAACCGCATCTCCGAATACCTTATGATGCGGCTGCAAAGCATCGGCGTACCCACCCACTTCATCCGTCGCCTGAACATGCGCGAGCAGCTTGTCCGCGAGGTGGAAATCATCCCGCTTGAAGTTGTCGTGCGCAATGTGGCGGCTGGCAGCCTTTCTACCCGCTTGGGAATTGAAGAAGGGACCCAACTTCCCCGCTCGATCCTGGAGTTCTATCTGAAGAACGACGCGCTCGGGGACCCTATGGTCAGCGAGGAGCATATCACCTGCTTCAACTGGGCATCGCCTCACGAAATCGACGAGATGATGCAGATGGCGCTGCGGGTAAACGATTTCCTCACCGGTCTCTTCCTCGGCGTGGGCATCAAGCTGGTCGACTTCAAACTGGAGTTCGGCAGATTGTGGGAAGACGAACAGCTCCGGATCGTGCTGGCGGATGAGATCAGCCCCGACAATTGCCGCCTCTGGGACATCGAAACCAGTGAGAAGCTGGACAAGGACCGCTTTCGCCGCGATCTCGGTAAGGCTGAAGAGGCCTATCAGGAAATAGCGCGCCGGCTCGGCGTTCTGCCGGAAGCCGGTCCCCTCGACATGCAAGGCCCCAAGGTCATGCAATAGGCGCAGGCTTATGCGAGGCGCCTTTCTCGTGCTCCTTGTTGGCCTCGCTTTTGTGGTGGGGACCGCCACACTTGTCTGGCAGTTCAATAGCGGCCTTAATCTGGAAGAAGACTATCGTTTTCTAGGCCCACTTTTATTCGCCCTTTTGGGCGCAGGGGTTCTGATCGCGTTTTTTCTCATCATTCGGCGCAAACGCTGAACCTCTGCCTATCTCCAACGTCATTGCAGAGTCCGAGACGCCACCGCTCTCAAGCAGCGCGCCCAGTCATCCGTAGATGCATCGGGAAGCACCGAAGAATATTCGGTGCTACTGACCTCATCCTGTCAGACATTCGGAATGGCGGGCTTTGAATGAAAGCACCCGCGGTGCCTCGCGCGCTAGTTTATCCCGGTCTCCTTGAACACAGGAAGGCTGAGGATGATGGCGTTGAAGAGCAGACAGGCAGAAGCTTTCACTGAGCAGTTGCACCAGCGGCCCGATCTCTTGAGAGAAGAAGCTTGGCTGGATGGACGCTGGGCCGAGGCCGAAGGCGGCGGCAGGATCCAGGTTACCAACCCCGCAGATGGATCTCTTATCGGGACCGTTCCCGACATGGGGGTAGCGGAAACCGCACGTGCCGTGGCGGCAGCCGATGCCGCTTGGGCAGGGTGGCGCAAAACCCTCGCCAAAGACCGCGCCAGGATATTGCGTCGCTGGGCCGACCTGATGACGGACCGACGCCATGATCTGGCGCTGTTGATGACACTCGAACAGGGAAAGCCTCTGGCGGAATCTCTGGGTGAGATCGATTATGCCGCTTCCTTCCTGGAGTGGTTCGGCGAGGAAGCCAAGCGGATGTATGGGGAGACAATCCCTCCGCATCTGCCTGGGAGCAAAATGATCGTAAGCCGCGAACCCATAGGCGTTACGGCGGCCATAACTCCCTGGAACTTTCCCTCGGCCATGATCACCCGCAAGGCGGGCGCGGCCTTGGCCGCCGGTTGTCCGATGATCGTGCGGCCCGCAAGTGAAACCCCCTTCTCCGCTCTCGCTCTAGCTGTTCTGGCCGAAGAGGCTGGGGTGCCAGGCGGCGTTTTCCAGGTAATAACGGGTTCGGCCAGAACCATCTCGCAAGTGCTTCTCGCAAGCCCGGTCGTGAGGGCGCTGTCTTTCACTGGCTCTACCGAGGTGGGCCGAAAGCTTTTCGCTGGTTCAGCCGATACGATCAAAAAGCTGTCCCTGGAGTTGGGCGGCCATGCGCCCTGTCTGGTTTTTGGCGATGCTGATCTTGATCTGGCGGTTGAGGGAGCACTTGCCGCCAAATTTGCCACAAGCGGACAAGACTGCCTGGCGATCAATCGGCTCTTCGTGGAGGACGCCATCTATGACGACTTCACCCAACGCTACGCTGCAGCCGTAGCTTCTCTCAAGGTCGGTCCCGGCACCGAAGAGGGGGTCGAGATCGGTCCGCTGATGAATGAGGCCGCGGTTCAGAAATGCGAAGCGCAGATCGCCGACGCCCTTGAGAAGGGCGCAACCCTTGTGGTCGGCGGGCGTCGCCATGCGCTGGGCGGCACCTTCTTTGAGCCGACCCTGATAACCAACGTCACTGAGGAGATGGACATCTTCCGGGAAGAGACCTTTGGCCCGGTGGCAGCCGTGCTGAAGTTCAGCGATGAAGAAGAAGGTATTGCGCGAGCGAATGACTCGATCTACGGCCTTGCCGCCTACCTGTTCAGCCGTGACGTAGGCCGGGTATGCCGCGTTGCCGATGCCCTACAGTACGGCATGGTGGGCGCAAACACCCCGAAGTTTACGGGCGCGCCAATTCCCTTCGGCGGCATGAAACAGTCCGGGCTGGGCCGCGAGGGCTCCCGCCACGGCCTCGATGACTATAGTGAAATCAAATACCTCTGCCTCGGCGGGTTGGGTGCCCGATAGCGAGTGCCATAGGAAGAAAGGACAGCAAGATGAGTGACCACGCCCGTAACATCAGCCTGGAGGAGATGGACCGCCGCGCGGTTCTACATCCCTTCACCGTGCTGCGCGACCATGCGAGCGGCAAGCTCGGCGACCCGCGCATCGTGGAAAGCGGCAAAGGCGTCTTCATCAAGGACCGCAAGGGGACCGAACTTCTCGACGGTTTTGCAGGCCTCTACTGCGTGAACATCGGTTATGGCCGCAAGGAAGTCGCCGATGCCATTGCCGAGCAGGCCCACAAGCTCGCCTACTACCACAGCTACGCGGGACATTCATCTGAACCGCTTATCCGCCTATCGGACCGTCTGGTCACCATGGCGCCGGGCGACATGAGCAAGGTCTTCTATGGCATGTCGGGCTCGGATGCCAACGAAACCAACGTGAAGCTCGTGTGGTACTACCACAACCTGAAAGGCCAGCCACAAAAGAAGAAGATCATCAGCCGGCACCGCGGTTACCACGGCTGCTCGGTGATCTCCGGCGGCCTCACCGGCCTCAGCTTCTACCACGACGCCTTTGACCTCCCGACTGGCCCCATCCGCCATACCAGCGTTCCTCACTACTACTGGGGCGCCAACGAAGGAGAGAGCGAAGCCGATTTCGTGGCACGTCGGGCGCGCGAGCTCGAAGA
>JAJUFM010000027.1 GCA_029265995.1 Rhodospirillaceae bacterium
TCATCTACCGCGATCTGACCTGGCGCGGCATCTGGTCCGCCTCAGTCGACACTGCTTTGATGACCGGCGCGGTCATGATCATCATCATGGCCTCTTCCACGGTACAGTGGCTGCTGACGGCCGAGCGGGTGCCACAGGAACTGGCGCTGTGGGTACAGGCCAGCTTCTCCGAGCCCTGGATGGTCATCCTGGCCCTCAACGTCGCGATGCTGATCATCGGCGCCTTCCTCGATCTGCCGGCCGCCGTGCTGCTCCTCGGGCCGCTCTTCGTGACGATCGGTCAGGCGATCGGCCTCGATCCGGTGCAGCTCGGCTTGATGATGGTGGTCAACCTCTCGATTGGCCTCTACACGCCGCCGGTAGGAACGACCCTGTTCATTTCCGCCGCCATATCGGGGGCGACCATAGGGCAGACTGTCAAAGCCCTGCTCCCCTTCTATCTGGTTGCACTGGCACTCCTAGGACTGATTTCCTACGTTCCGGCTCTTACCATCTATTGACGATCAGCAAGTGGCGGCCCTCGTCGCCGCCACTCAAGCGCTACCTGGCTTTATCGTCGCAGACTCTATGAGCTCCGGCCCCATCTCCGGACGGAATCGGCATCCCAGCTCGCTCAATACCCGCCGCGCCTCCGCCTCGTGCGCCGCTGCGGCCTGGGTTAACCAGTCAGCGAAACGCCCCACAATGCGACGATGAAAATGCCGGGGCGGGCAGACAAACCAATAGGCAGGAAAGTCGATCACGTCGAACTGGGTGGAAAAGGGCACCAACTCCCCCCGCTGAAGCTCAGGCAGGAAGAGCGTGAGGCTATCGAGCGCTAGGCCTCCTCCTTGCTTGGCCATCTCGATAGACATGGAGGAGCGGTCGAAACGGAAAGGATAGTTGAGGTTTTCGACTTCGATGCGGTTTGCCGCCAGCCAGATGTCCCAGCGGTACAGCATCTTTACGCTATCGATAAGACGGGCGGCCCGCAGTTGCTCGACCGGATCGTCGGAGATGGCTTGAAGCTGGGCAAGGTACTCGGGGCTGCAGAACGGTAGGACGAGGTCGTTGATGACCTTGTTTACGGATAAACCGGCCCAGCCTCCTAGGCCGTACCGCAGATCAAAATCGACCGCTTCCGTCTCGAAGGCGGTAAAGTCCGGTGTCGCATCGATGCGGATGTTCCAGTCCCGATTATCCGCCGCAAACTCTGCAATCCGTGGCCCCAGCCACCGCACGCCGAAACTGGGGCTGACCCGGATGATCAGATTGCGCACATTGCGCTGCCGCGTAATGGCACTGCGCGCGTTCCGAATAGCGCGGAAAGCCTGGGTCGTCGTTTGAAAAAGACGATCACCGTCCAGTGTCAGCACCAATCGGCGCTTTTCGCGGCGAAAAAGCCGCACCCCAAACTGCTCTTCGAGGACGCGAATCTGCTGGCTGACTGCAGACGGCGAGACCCCCAGCTCTGCTGCCGCCTTGGTCACGCTGCCCAGGCGCGCCACGGCTTCAAAGTACTCGGTCGCCCTCAGATTGATATCGCGCATCGTCTCTCTCCCACCCTCAGCCCTGTTCTAACAGATCTGGGTCCGGTCGAGAGAACAGCATCCGCCCCTTCGACTTCATGCTACACTCCATCAACATGGATGATCCGGACGAGGAGTGCCTGATGGGGGGCATGCGCGCTTTGGTTCTGGTTACGACCCTGCTTGCCTTTTGTGGGGCGGCTTCAGCTCAGACACAGGAAGCCGGAGGGGATGGAGAGCTGCGGATCGGGGTCACGCAGTATCCCGGCACCCTGCATCCCAACATAGATGCGATGCTCGCTAAGTATTACGTGCTGGCCATGACCAACCGTCCGGTCAGCCATTTTGGCCACGATTGGCAGCCACGTTGCTTTCTTTGTGCGGAGTTGCCGACCCTGGAGAACGGATTGGTAGAACGCGAAGCGCTACCGGACGGTGGCGAGGGACTGGCAATCACGCTGGAGATACATCCTGACGCAACTTGGGGCGACGGTACGCCGGTTACGACCGAAGACGTGGCCTTCACCCTGGAGGTTGGCAATCACCCGCAATCAGGGATATCGAACGCCGAGATGTATCGGCGCATCGTGGAACTGCGCGTTCACGACGACAAGCGCTTTACCCTGCTCACCGACCGCATCACCTTTCAGCACAACGTCTTCGCCGACCTCCGACTGCTGCCGGCCCATATTGAGAGGCCAATCTTCGAAGCCGCTCCCGAAACATACCGCAACCGCACCGCCTTCGACGCCGACCCCACCAATCCGGGCTTGGCCTGGGGCCCCTACCGGATCGCGGCTTTGACTCCCGGAGCGGAAATTACTCTGGAGCCCAATCCTACCTGGTTCGGCACGCCCCCCTCCTTCGATCGCATTGTCGTTCGCACCATTGAGAACACGGCAGCTTTGGAGGCCAACCTCCTTTCCGGAAGCATCGACATGATCGCCGGTGAGTTGGGCCTCGCCGTGGATCAAGCGGTGGCGCTCGAGCCGCGACTGGGCGAAGGTTATAAGGTAGAATACACGCCGGGACTCGTTTACGAGCATATCGATCTTTTGCTCGACAATCCGCTGCTCGCCGATCGGCGGGTGCGCCAGGCGCTGCTCTACGCTGTCGATCGCGAGGCCATTTCAGAACGCCTCTTCGGCGGCCAAAACCCGGTAGCCAGCAGCAATGTCAGTCCTCTCGACCGGGTGCACAGCAATGATATCCCTCAATACAGCTATGATCCGGAGCATGCGGTGGCTCTGCTGGAGGAAGCTGGCTGGAGCGAGATGAGAAACGGCGTGCGCCACGATGCGGAGGGTACGCCTTTACGCTTTGACTTCATGACAACGGCGGGCAATCGGAACCGCGAACTGCTGCAGCAGGTGCTGCAGAGCCAGTGGCGCGAACTCGGCATCGACACAGTGATAAGAAACGAAACGCCGCGGGTATTCTTTGGCACGACTGTCCAGCAGCGAAACTTCGGCGGTATGGCCCTCTTTGCCTGGATTTCCGCGCCTGAACAGGTGCCGCGCTCGACTCTTCACAGCGAGGAGATCCCGAGTGCCGACAACGGATGGACCGGGCAAAATCTCACCGGCTTCGTTGATCCACGGGTGGATGACCTCCTTGATCGCATCGAACGCGAACTGGATCCCGAAGCTCGCAGGGTCCTCTGGCATGAGTTGCAGCAGATCTATGCGGAAGAGCTCCCGGCCTTGCCGCTGTTCTGGCGCGCGTCTCCACAGGTAACCCCGACTTGGCTGGAGGGCGTCCGCCAGACGGGGCATATGGTCTCCGCCAGCATGTGGGTCGAGGAATGGCGCCGGACGGACTGATGTTTGTCCAAACGCAGTCCTCCGAAGTGCTGTAGAGCCAGCGCCATGAGTCGGTTTTTGCTGCAGCGCCTGATCGAGAGCCTTCTGGTTCTCTGGCTCATGTCATTTCTCGTCTACCTGCTTATCGGGCTGATGCCCGGCGACCCGATCGACCTCATGATATCCGCCGATCCAAACCTCAGTTCAGCGGACGCCCAGCGCCTGCGCGAAATCTACGGCCTCGATCAGCCACTGTTCAGCCGCTATTGGGCGTGGCTCACCTCAGCCCTTTCCGGCGACCTCGGCTACTCGCGGCTCTTCAACCGCCCGGTCGAAGACATCCTATTTCCGCGCCTCGGCAATACGCTCCTCCTGATGAGCTGCGCGCTGATCCTGGCGCTGGTAATCGCCTTACCGCTCGGCGTAGCAGCCGCGCGCCGACCTGGCTCGTTCCTGGATGTCGCGGTCAACCTGGGCGCCTTCGCCGGTGCTTCCCTCCCCTCCTTCTGGCTGGCAATCCTGCTGATCCTGCTGTTCGCCGTCACCCTCGGCTGGCTCCCTGCCGGCGGGACCGGACAAGAAGGTTTAGTCGAGCGGCTGCGTCACCTGATCCTGCCGGTGGTGGCGCTTTCCATAGCCAGCGTGGCGGGCCTGCTTCGGCATGTGCGGGCTTCGGTACGAGAGGCACTGCGCCAGGACTGGGTGCGCACGGCTCGCGCAAAGGGCCTGTCCGAAGGGCAAGTGGTCTACGGTCATGTGCTGCGCAACGCCATGATCCCGGTCATCACTATCCTGGCGCTGGAATTGGGCACGCTGTTCGGCGGGGCACTCATCACGGAGACGGTCTTCGCCTGGCTCGGCATGGGAAAGACCATCTATGACGCCATCATCGGCAACGACTTCAACCTGGCGCTGATCGGTCTTTTGCTCGCGACAGCCACTGTCTTGCTCGCCAACCTACTGGCGGACCTAGTCTATGCCTGGCTGGATCCGCGGATTGATTTTCGATGAGCGCGCCTCATGAACTGGCGGCGTCGAGTAGCGCCGCCTCGGCAGCTGGCTTGCCACCTCGCAGGCTCGCGTGGCAGCGCTTCATCGCCCATCCTGCCGCTCTGCCTTCACTGCTACTGTTGCTCGCTCTCGCGCTCGGGGCCCTCGCCGCGCCTTTCGTGGAAGGGTTGTTGGGTGTGGATGCTACGCGCGCGGACCTCTTTGGTCGCTACGAGGCCCCTTCTTCCGCCCATCCCCTGGGGAAGGACGAGTTGGGCCGCGACCTTCTGGTGCGGCTGCTTTACGGGGGACGAGTCTCGCTAGGGGTCGGTCTTACTGCTGCCCTGGCGGCTATGGTGATCGGCAGTCTGGTGGGAGTGATCGCCGGCTACTTTGGGGGAAGCCTCGACGCCTTCCTGATGCGCCTGGCAGACACCATCATCGCGCTCCCTCTTCTGCCACTGCTAATCGTGTTGGCTGCCGTAGATCTCGGCAAGCTGGGGATGCCGCCAGCCTTGGTGCAGTCGGAGATGGCGAGCTTCTGGCAGATCGTAGTGCTGATAGCGCTCTTCGGCTGGACGACGGTAGCGCGCCTCGTTCGCGGCAGCGTCATGAGCCTGAAGCGCCGCGAGTTCGTGCGCGCCGCCGAGGCATTGGGCGCCGGCCCCTGGCGCATCATGCTGCGCCATTTGCTTCCCAATGCCCTCTCACCTATTCTGGTGGCGACGACGCTTTCGGTCGGCAACGTCATTCTTCTGGAGTCTGTCCTGTCCTTCCTCGGCCTCGGAATCCAGCCGCCCCTGCCGAGCTGGGGCAACATGCTGAGCGGCGCGCAGGAGACCCTCTGGGCGGCGCCCCGACTGGCGATCTGGCCCGGCATTCTCATCTTCGCCACGGTCATCGCCTTCAACTTCCTCGGCGACGCGCTCCAGGACGCGGTCGATCCGCGGGCCCCCCGGGGAGCGTGAAAACGCCATTCACGCAACCTTCGGCGACGAGCCGTCTGCCTTGCGCACATGATCGAGCAGCCCCTGACCGCCGCGTTCGATGTCTTCCCGAATGGCCTCCCGGGCCGCCTCCGGATCACGCTCGCGCAGGGCCTGAATGACCCTGAGGTGCGGGTGAGGATCCCAGTCACTAGGGATCCCCGCATCATAAAGGTGAGACAGGATCGGGCCGCAGCGCACCCAGAGGCTTTCGACCACTTCGTGCACGATCGGAAAGCGGCCCAGGCGACAAAGCTCCAGATGAAACTCGGTGTTCAGGTCAACGGCAGCATCGAATTCTTCGCGCTGATGGCACTCGGCGATGCGATCATGAACGGCCGCCAAAGCATCGATTTCTTCTTCGGTCGCCAGTTCCGCCGCAGCGGCGGCCCCGCGGCCCTCCAGGTCGACCCGGATCGCCCGGATTTCGAGAAGTTGATCCAGGGTCAGCCTTGGAACCACTACGGTTCCGCGCCCATCCAGCGTTAGCGCCTTCTCCGAGACGAGACGCATCAGCGCTTCTCGCATGGGCGTCGCACTGATGCCGAAACGCGCGGACAAGGGCCGCAAAAGCAGCTTTGCGCCGGGACGCAGTTGGCCGCGCATCAAGCTGCCGCGGATCGTGCGATAGGCCTGATCCCCCAAGCTCTCCTTCACGATCGGCTGAGCCCAATCCTGCTGCTCAACCCTTGCGATCGATGTCCGCCGCGTAGTGCTTGACATGCGATCCTCCTGCAGATCATTTGTTATAACAAATTACAGATTAGCTTCTACCAGCACGAACCGAAAGCTTCCGGATGCCGAGAGGAAAGATGCTGACCCTACAAAAGACAGCGCCCCAAGAGGGCGCCGAGCTATTGCATAGGGAAGCACCGGCCGAGCCGGGAGCCGGCGAGGTGCTGATCGATGTGGCCGCCGCCGGCTTGTGCGGAAGCGATCTGCACGCCATCGCCTGGGGCCCGGGCTATGCCTTCATGAGCGATCTGCTGCCCTTGACGCTGGGACACGAATTTTCCGGGACAATCCGCAAGCTGGGTCCGCAGGTCACTGATTATGTGGTGGGCGAGCGCGTGGTCTGCTGGCCAACGGTAGCTTGCGGCGCCTGCGATGCTTGCGCGGAAGCGCGTCTCCAGGATTGCCAGGCACGGCGCATCATCGGCTTGCACCGAGACGGCGCCTTTGCGTCCCAGGTCCTTGTACCGGCCGCCAACCTCTTCCGCCTGCCCGCAGAACTTTCCTTGGAAACCGCTGCGATGGCGGAGCCCCTGGCTGTGGCCGTACATGCTGTCAATACGGCGGAGATATCGGACGGGGACAAAACCCTCGTGCTCGGCCCCGGCCCGATCGGCCTCTTCGCCGCCTGGGTTGCACGGCAGCGTGGCGGACAAGTCGCACTCTTCGGCTTCCAGGATAGCGCGCGCCTGGTCTGTGCGCGGGAACTCGGTCTCCAGGTAGCCGATCTGGCTGAACAGAACTTTGACGAAGCGGTTCAAAGTCTCTTCGGTGGAACCGTTGACCGCGTGATCGAAGCGACCGGTCGGCCTCAGTCGGTGACGGATGGGCTGAAGGTGCTGCGTTCCAGCGGCATTCTGGTTGCCGCCGGTATCCACGCAGAGCCCCTCAGTTTGAACCTCACCGACTTCGTCCGAATGAAGCAACAGCTTAGGGCGGCGCACGACACCACGCCGGCCGCATTCCAGGAAGCCGTCGGGTTGCTGGCCCAGCATGAAGCAGCGCTGAGTCAGGCAGCAACCCACCGCCTGCCGCTGCGCGAGGCACCGGCTGCAATCACGCTGGCCAAGCAGCGCGAAGCCGTGAAGGTGCTGCTTCTTCCGGAACCCGCCATGGCCCCAGCCCGATGAGCCCGGATTGCCGCTCGCCTTTTCTCAACTTACCAGCCGAAGGAATCTTCGCATGACTGCCTCTGCTTCCCGGATTGCCAATATGACGGGCGCTCATGTCCTGGCTGCCGCGTTGCAGCGACATGGCGTTCGCGAGGTCTTCGGCCAAAGCATCCCTTCCGCACTCTTTCTGGCCGCTCCCGACTATGGGATTCGGCAAATCGGCTATCGCACCGAGAACGCTGGCGCGGCCATGGCAGATGCCTTTGCCCGCGTGTCCGGCAAGGTCGCGGTCGTGACGGCACAGAACGGCCCTGCGGCAACGCTGCTGGTTCCCGGGCTGGGAGAAGCCTTGAAGGCGTCAATCCCGGTTGTGGCGATCGTGCAGGATGTGCACCGCAAGTTCACCGACAAGAACGCCTTTCAGGAACTTGACCACTTCGCGCTTTTCGGCGGTGTGGCCAAGTGGGTCCGCCGGGTATCGGACATCTCGCGGATCGACGATTACGTGGATATGGCCTTCACGGCTGCCGCCTCGGGACGCTGCGGGCCGGCGGTGCTGCTCGTTCCCGTCGATCTGCTGGACGAGCGCCCCGACTTCGATCCAGAACAGCCGCAACGCTCCAGCTCATTGGGCCGTTTCCCGCTCGACCGATCGGTGGCGGATCCGGCGCGGGTCCAGGAAGCTGCTGCGCTGCTGGCGCAGGCGGAACGCCCGATCGTGATCGCCGGCGGCGGTATCCACTCTTCACAAGCGTGGGAGGAACTGGAAGCGCTGCAGTCCCTCGGCATCCCAGTCGCCACCACCGTCATGGGCAAGGGAGCCGTCGATGAAACCCATCCCCTTTCGATCGGGGTGGTCGGTTACTTCATGGCGCCGCGCAGCCGCACCTCCCACCTGCGCAGCCTCGTGACCGATGCCGACGTGGTCCTGCTGGTAGGCAACCGGACCAATCAAAACGGAACCGACAGCTGGAGCCTCTATCCCGAGAACGCGCGCTACATCCAGATCGATATCGATGGCGGCGAAATCGGTCGCAACTATGAGGCTGTAAGACTCGCCGGTGACGCGAAGCTCACCCTCTCTGCACTGGTAGAAGCGCTCGGCAAGGAAGATACTAGCCGGATTGGGAGCCGTCGCAGCCAGCTGGAGCAGCAGATCGCGAGTGGCAAGGAAGCGCACCGGAAGGAACTGGGCGAGCTGGTCGACATGGAGGCCACCCCGATCCGCCCGGAGCGCCTGATGGCCGACATCGACGCCGTTCTGACCCCGGAGATGCTGGCTGTCGCCGACGCAAGCTATGCCTCGATCTGGATCGCCAACTTCCTGACCGCGCGCCGCGCTGGGCAGCGTTTTCTGACCCCCCGGGGCTTAGCCGGTCTTGGCTGGGGCCTGCCATTTGCCATCGGCGCCAAGGTGGCGCGACCCGATGCCCCCGTCATCTGCGTCACCGGCGACGGCGGTTTCGGACACGTTTGGGCCGAGCTGGAAACCGCGCGCCGCATGCGGACGCCGGTCGTCGTCGTGGTACTGAACAACCAGATCCTCGGCTACCAGAAGCACGCTGAACTAAGCCTCTTCGGCAGCCATACTGACGTCTGCCACTTCGAAGCGGTCGACCATGCCGCCATTGCGCGGGCCTGTGGCTGCGAAGGAGCGAGAATCGAAACTCCCGACGCTTTCGCCCCGGCGCTCGCTGCCGCGCTTAAACATGATGGCGTGACCGTGCTCGACGTCATCACCGATCCAGGGGCCTACCCGCCCATAACCAGCTTCATGGGCAAAAAGGCCCTGGAGACTTGAAAACACAAGTACTGCAAGAGTGGAGGAAAATGATGTCCTACAGGAAGGCCCTTACTGCGGCCGCAGCGGCTGGCGTCTTGCTGGCTGCCAGCGGTGCCGCTGCCGACGTGAAGTTCGGCGCGCTCTATCCCTTCAGTGGCGATCTCGCGCTGCTGGGTGAGGAAAGCTACCGCGGCCTGGAAATCGCGGTGGAGGAGATCAACGCGAATGGCGGCGTGCAGGGTGAGCAAATCGTCCTGGAGCGCGGCGATGCAGTCGACAACAACCAGGCCATCGGCGAAGCCCGTCGCCTGATTTCCCGTGAACAGGTTGCCGGCATCTTTGGCAGCTATGCCTCCTCGCGTTCCATCGCGGCCAGTCAGGTGGCCGAGCTTTCCGGCATCCCCTACTTCGAGTTGGGTGCGGTTGCCGATGAGGTGACCGGGCGCGGCCTGGAGTGGCTGTGGCGGACCAACCCCACGGCTGAGCATATGGGCCAGCTGATCGTCGAAATGACGGTCGAAGCCATTGCACCGCGGCTGAACCGCGATCCGGGCGACCTGCGCATCGCGATCATTCATGAAGACAGCAGCTACGGCACCTCCGTGGCGGGCCATCAGGAGCGTTACGGCAAGGAAGCCGGCCTGAACATCGTGACGGTTCAGGCCTATCCGGCCAACACGGTCGACATGTCGTCCCTGGTCCTCGACCTGCAGTCGCGCGACATCGACGTGGTCTATCAGACCTCCTACCAGAACGATTCCGTGCTGTTCCTGCAGCAGGCGGACGAAGCTGGCTTCAAGCCAGCTGCAATCGTTGGCGGCGGAGGCGGCTACTCGCTGCAGCCGACGGCCGACGCCGTCGGGCATGAGCTGATCGACGGGGTGCTGAACGCCGACTTCACCCAGTATCTGGTGAACACGGAAGCGACCCCCGGGCTGGAAGATTTCGTCTCCGCCTATGAGGAGCGCTATGGCACCTTCCCGCGTTCCGGCCACTCGTTGAATAACTATGTGGGCGCCAAGGCCATTCTCCAGGCCCTGGACGAGGCTGATGGTTTCGATCCGGACGTGATCGCAGAAACGATGGCGGCGATCGATATTCCGGCCGGTCAGACGGCAGCCGGCTACGGCATGTTGTTCGACGACACCCACCAAAACGAGCGGGCGGCCATGATGGGCCTGCAGTGGCAGGACGGAAAGCTCGTCACGGTTTATCCCGAGGAAGCAGCCTACGCGCCGATGCGCCTGGGCAACGAATAAAAAGTAATGCGGCCGGGGCGGCTTCGGGCTGCCCCGGCCCCTTCTGCGCTTTTTTCCCGCAGCAGCTGACCCACGAGGCGTCATGGATACCTTCTTGCAGGTGCTGACCAACGGCCTGATGCTCGGTGGCCTTTTCGCCATCGTGAGCATTGGGCTGACCCTGATCTTCGGGATCGTCAAGGTCATCAACTTCGCCCATGGCGAATACCTGATGGTCGGCATGTACCTGACATTCCTGCTCGCAACCGGGCTGCATGTTCACCCCTACCTGACGGTCGCCGCCGTGGCGCCGCTGCTCTTCGTGCTCGGCGCGCTCACTCAACGGTTCCTGATCCAGCCGCTGATGTCCGCGCGCGATGAGCATGTCCAGATCTTTGCGACGGTCGGCCTCTCCACTGCGCTGATGAACCTCGCGCTGCTGGTCTTTGGGGCGGATATCGCCTCCACGCCGTCGAGTGGCCTGCGCACCAGCTTGCATCTCGGCCCGGTTCGCATCCTGCTCGGCCAAGCCGTCATCTTCGTCGTGTCGATCGCTTTGGTCGCCGCCCTGCACTGGTATCTACAGCGCACGCAAACCGGCCGCGCCATCCGCGCCGTAGCTCAAAATCGCGATGCGGCACAGCTGATGGGGATAAACGTCAACTGGATCTACATTCTGACCTTCGGCATTGGCGCAGCCTGCGTGGGGCTCGCCGCCTCCCTTGTCGCCCCGCTCTATCCCACCCAGCCCACCAGCGGCACCTATTTCGTGCTGATCGCATTCGTGGTCGTGGTCCTCGGCGGCCTTGGCTCGATCGGCGGCGCCTTCCTGGGCGCAATGGTGATCGGCCTGATCGACAGCCTTTCAGGCTTCTATATCGGCTCGGACCTGCGTGAGGTCGCGGTCTTCGGCGTCTTCCTGCTGATCCTGATCCTGCGTCCCTCTGGCCTCTTCGGCCGCAAGAACCTGGCACACGTATCGCCATGACGGAGGCAAGCATGCAGCAGAAGCTTAAGCCGGCCCTCGCCTCCCCTCGCGGCGCGATCGGCCTGGCGCTCGTCCTGCTGGGCGTGTTGGCGATCCCGATCGCCATGGACGACCAGTTCATCTACCACATCTTCGTCACCATCTGCATTTTTGCGGCGCTTTCCACCGCCTGGAACATCGTCGGCGGCTACGCCGGGCAGCTGTCGCTGGGCCATGCCATCTTCTACGGGATTGGTGCCTACGCTGCGGTCATGCTGACGAACATGGGGATCACACCCTGGCTGGGGATGTTCGTCGGCGCCTTCTTCGCGGTAATTGCCGCGATCGTCGTCAGCTATCCCTGCTTCCGGCTGCACGGGCCCTTCTTCGCGCTGGCGACCATCGCCTTCCTCGAGGTCTTCCGGGTGCTCGCCCTGCACTTCCGCAGTTTCACCGGCGGGGCGACCGGCATGATGATCCCGCTGAACATCGGTTGGGAGTGGATGGTCTTCCGCGACCGCCTGCCCTCATTGGTGATCGCTTTCGGCATGATGCTGCTGGCCCTGGCGGTTGCCTGGTGGATCCGCAACCATCGCCTCGGCTTCCAGCTGATAGCCACCCGTGAACGGGAATCCGCCGCACGCGGTGCCGGCGTGCAGACCGTGAAGGTGCGGCTGATCGGCGTGTCGATCTCGGCGGCCCTCTGTTCGCTGGTGGGTTCCTTCCACGCGATGTACCTGACCTTTATCGAGCCGGAAGCGGTCTTCTCCCTTACCTTCTCCATTCAGATCGCGCTCTTTGCGCTGATCGGCGGCATCGGTACGGTGTTCGGCCCGCTTCTGGGCGCGGTGATGCTGGTGCCGATCACCGAATTGGCGCGCGGTTGGCTGGGGTCCGGTGCGCTGGGCCTACACGGCTTCGTCTATGGCGTAGTGCTGGTCCTGGTGGTGCTCTTCATGCCGAATGGCATCATGGGGCTCGTCCACCGCTTCCTTGAGCCTGACCGGAAGCCGAAGGCAGAGCCGGAGCCCGAGACCGTAGCCGCCGAGCCACGGCGTGTTGCGCCTCATCAGGTCGGCGACGACATCATCAGGGTCGAAGGCCTGGACAAGCACTTCGGAGGCCTGCACGTCACCAATAACGTCAGCTTCAACCTGAAAGAGGGCGAAGTCCTGGCTCTGATCGGCCCGAACGGCGCCGGTAAGACCACTGTCTTCAACATGATTTCCGGCTTCCTGAAACCGGATTCCGGGACGGTTTCGGTGCGCGGCACCGATGGGCAGTTCCACCAGCCGGTAACCCCCGGCGACTATGCCGCCATCGGCGTTGGACGCACCTTCCAGATCGTTCAGCCCTTTGCCTCTATGACGGTGGAAGAGAACATCATGGTCGGCGCCTTCCACCGCTTCACCGATGTAAACGACGCTCGGGAGGCGGCGCGGGAAACGGCGCACCGCATGGGCCTTGGCCGCTGGCTCGACAGCGAAGCGCGGGGGCTCACCATCGGTGGCCTGAAGCGGCTGGAGGTCGCGCGCGTCATGGCCATGCAGCCGCGGGTGCTGCTGCTGGACGAGGTCATGGCCGGCATCAACCAAACCGATGTCCGCCGTGCGGTGGACCTCATGCTCTCCATTCGCGACAGCGGCGTAAGCATTATCGCTATCGAGCACGTGATGCAGGCCGTCATGTCCCTGTCGGACCGGGTGATCGTCCTCAACTCTGGCCAGATCATCGCCGAAGGCAGCCCGCAGGAAGTCGTGCGGGATCCCACGGTGATCGAAGCCTATCTCGGCAAGGAATTCGCCCATGCTTGAACTAGAAGCGGTCGATGCCGGCTATGGGGCCACCACCATCCTGCACGGCGTCTCCCTGAACGTGCAGGCAGGTGAAGCGGTGACCATCATCGGCGGCAATGGTGCCGGCAAGACGACGACCCTGCGCACCATCGCCGGGCTGATCCGTCCCACCTCCGGCAGTATCCGCTTCGAGGGGCAGGACATCACGCGCCTGGAGGCCCATGAAGTGGTGGAGCTGGGCATCACCCTGATACCGGAAGGTCGCCAGCTCTTCCCGGATATGACAGTGCGAGAGAACCTGCTGATGGGCGCCTTCCGCCGAAAGGCCAGAGAGCAGGCGGAAGCTACCCTAAAGGAGGTGCTGCAGCTCTTCCCTCGGGTGGCGGAGCGCCTGGACCAGATTGCAGGCTCTCTTTCCGGCGGCGAACAGCAGATGGTCGCCATCGCCCGCGGATTGATGGCGCGGCCGCGCCTGCTGATGTTCGACGAGCCATCCCTCGGACTGGCGCCGATCATCGTGGAGCAGGTATTCTCGGTGATCGACAGGATTGTCGAGACGGGGGTGACAGTCCTGATCGTCGAGCAGAATGTGCATCACACGCTGAAGGCCGCCGATCGCGGCTATGTCCTGGAAAACGGGCGGATCGTGCTGGCGGACGCTGCAGAGGCGCTGCTCGATAACGATCATGTCCGCCAGGCCTATCTGGGGATCTGACGCCATGGCATTTGAACTGCAAAGACGTAATGCGCACGCCGGCAGAGCAAGTCATGAAGGTCGGCGAATCTTGGTGACCGGCGGCGGGAAAGGCATCGGTGAGGCCATCGCCCTCGCCTTCGGCGCACGCGGCGCGACCGTGGGCGTGGCCGACATGGACGGCGACGCCGCGCAGGAAACAGTCAACGCCATTCGCAACGCCGGCGGCTCGGCCATCGCCTTGAGCCTCGACGTGGCCGATTGGGACGCGGTCGAAGATGGACTGGCGAAGGTCACGCGCGACATTGGCGGGACCTTCGACACGGTGGTCAACAACGCCGGCATCTCCCCCAAGCATCAAGGAGTCGCTCACAAGGTCTGGGAGATGGATCCTGCGGAGTGGAACCGGGTCGTCGGTGTCAACCTGACGGGCGCCTTCAACACCATCCGAGCATTGGCACCTTCCATGCGGGAGGCGAAGCGCGGCTGGATCGTCAATATGTCTTCGGTCGCGGGCAAGACCTATTCCCCCATCGTTGCCTGCCACTATGCCGCGACCAAGTCGGCGCTGATCGGCTTTACCAAGCACCTGGCGGCCGAACTCGGCCCCTATAACATCCGGGTCAACGCCCTTGCCCCGGGCCGGATTGCTACGCCAATGGTCCGCGGGGTAGCCGAAGAGGTGAATGCCGAGCAGGTGCGCATGACCCCGCTGGGCCGGCTGGGCGAGCCAATCGAAGTGGCCGACGCCGCCGTCTGGCTGACCGACGCCGAATCCAGCTTCGTCACCGGCCAGACGATCGATGTCGCCGGCGGCCTCTACATGACTTGATGCGGCCATGAAGATAACGGGACGCACCAGGGTCTACGGCATCATCGCCGACCCCATTCACCACGTGAAGACGCCGGAAGCCATGCACCTGGTCTTCGACCGCTATGGTGTGGACGGCGTCCTGGTACCGATCCATGTCTCGCCCGACGGACTGCCTGAGATGATGGCAGGCCTGCGGCAGATGCGGAACTTCGGCGGCTTCATCGCCACGGTGCCCCACAAGCCGGCCATGATCGACCTCTGCGACGAGGTTGACGCGCACGCGCGCCTGATCGGCGCGGCCAACATCGTGCGGCGGGAGCCGGACGGGCGCATGGTCGGCGCCATGCTGGACGGCATCGGCTTCGTCACGGCCCTACGGCAGGCGGGGATCAAGCCCGAGGGAACGCGCGTCTGGCTGTGCGGTGCCGGAGGCGCTTCCTCGGCCATCGCCTTTGCTCTGGCAGAGGCCGGCGTTGCTTCGCTCACCATCTCGAACCGCACGCGAGACAAGGCGGCAGAGCTGGCAGCGCGCGTGCGTGAAGCCTTTCCTGCTGTCGAGGCCAGCGCCGAGGAGAGCGCGCTGGAGGAGCACGATCTGGTGGTCAATGGCACCTCGCTCGGCATGCGCCCCGAGGATCCACTACCGCTCGATACCTCCCGGCTGCGTAAGGAACAGGTTGTGGCGGAAGCCATCATGGAGCCGGCCATGACGCCGCTGTTGCAGGCGGCCCAAGCCACCGGCTGCCGCATCCAGCTGGGACGGCCAATGCTCGACGCCCAGATCGAGCTGATGGCGCGCCACATGGGTGCGATACCTTGAGCGAGCAGTTCGACTACATCATCGTGGGCGGAGGCACCGCCGGCTGCGTGCTCGCCAACCGCCTGACGGAAAGCGGGCGACACCGGGTTCTGCTGCTGGAGGCCGGCGGTGAGCCGAGCGGCTTCTGGATCCCGATCCCCGCCGGCTTCAGCAAACTGTTGGTCAACGAAAAGTGGAACTGGCGCTTCTGGAGCGAGCCGGAAGAGGCGACCAACAACCGCAAGATCGCGATTCCCCGCGGACGTGGTTTGGGCGGCTCGACGCTGATCAACGGCATGATCTACGTTCGCGGCCAGAAGCAGGACTACGACGGTTGGGCGCAGAGCGGCTGCACCGGCTGGAGCTTCGACGACGTCCTGCCCTACTTCAGGAAGCTGGAGGATTTTGATGGCCCAAGTCACCCACTTCGCGCGCGTGGCGGGCCGCTGCCGCTGACTGTGGTGAAGGAAAAACCGCAACTTGCGGAAGCTTTCATTGCCGCGGCCGAAGCGGCCGGTCATCCTCGCAATCCGGATTACAACGCGGAATCGCAAGACGGCTTCGGCTATTACCAGGTCAATCAGCGTAAAGGACGACGGGTCAGCGCTGCCGAGGCCTACCTGAAGCCGGTGCGCAAGCGGTCGAACCTGGCAATCCGGACCAATGCCCACGTTTTGCGGTTGGAGATCCAGGGGCGGCGCGTCACCGGAGTTCGGGCGCGCATCGACGGACGCGAAGAGCTTTTTACCGCAGCCGGCGAGGTAATCCTGACCGCTGGCGCCATCCAGAGCCCTCAAATCCTTGAGCTGTCGGGTATCGGCAATCCCGACGTGCTGGCGGGCGCGGGGGTCGCGATCAGCCACGCCCTGCCCGGCGTCGGAGCCAACTACGTCGACCACTTCTGCACACGCATGAACTGGCGGGTGAAGCTACCCATCACGCTGAACGAGCAGACTCGGGGCTGGCGCCTGGCGCTAGCGGTCGCTCAATATTTCGCCACGCGGCAGGGCATCCTGACCCTGGGAACCGGCCTGGTGCATGGTTTCGTGCGCACCCGGCCGGGATTGGAAGGGCCAGATGCCCAGTATTTCTTCATGCACGCCAGCTACGCCAATGCGGCCGAACGAAAGCTCGACCGGCTGCCCGGCATGACCATTGGAGTGACACAGCTGCGGCCGGAAAGCCGGGGCACAATCCACATCCGCAGCAACGATCCGAACGCACAGCCGTCAATCCGACCCAACTTCCTGGCCGCGGCGGAAGATCGGCGCTGCATGGTGGAAGCCATGAAGATGGCCCGCGATATCGTATCCCAAAAGCCGATGGATCCCTATCGCGCGGAGGAGATGAGCCCAGGGCCTGAGTGTCAGATAGACGCGGACTGGCTCGCCTTCGCGCGGGAGAACGGACAGACCATCTACCACGCGGCCGGCACCTGCCGCATGGGCCAGGACAAGGAGGCAGTAGTGGATCCGCAACTGCGCCTGCGCGGCCTGCAAGGCCTGCGCGTTGCGGACGCATCGGTCATGCCGAGCATGGTTTCCGGGAACACTCAGGCGGCGGTTTTCATGATCGCCGAAAAGGCTGCCGACCTCATCCTCCAAGACCGCCGGACCTGAAGGCGGGCTTGGCAGACCAAATAGCGGTCGGCAAGATCAATCCCATGACCAGCGCAGCAACTGACAGCACAGCCCTTGTGCCTCCCTACACGCCCTTCGACAGCGGTCGCTATCGCATGGCCATGGGCCTTCAGTCCCTTAAGCTCGATGACTGGATCGAGATCGGGCCCGACCGCGAGGAACAGCTGGCAGAGCGTGAGCGACTGCTACGGGAGCGGCGGGACGAGGTGCTCGCGGTGCTGCCCGAGGCGGAAGAGGCCTGTGCCGAACTCCTCGAGCACCTGGTCGCCTTCCTGCCCCGGCGCTTTCCAGATCTCTATCGACGCAGCGGCAGCCGCCTGGCCAGCTTGACAACCGAAGAATCCTGGACGGTCGCGCCCCCGGAAGCACACCCGCTGGTCATCGCCGGGCACCTGGTGCAGGAGGACTTCTGCCTGATGCAGAAGGACCTTGCGGAGGAGGAAGGCGCCTATCGCCTGACCGCTGCTGTCCTTTGCTTCCCGGGGCGCTGGCTGCTGGCGGACAAGATTGGTCAGCCGATGCTGGCGATCCATGACCCCGTACCGGCCTACGCGGAAAAGCTCGGTCGACCGGTGGATCGCTTTCTCAACATCCTAAAGCCCGACAAGCCGGTGTGGCGCGTAAACTGGAGTCTGACTGACGATCCAGCTCTCTTCCAGCCGAAAGGGCATGGCCGCGAGGACCGCGATCCCGACATCACCAAAGAAAATGCCGGCGCAAGGGTTTTCCTCCGGTGCGAGCGTCAGACGCTGATGCGCCTACCCAGGAGCAACGCCATCGTCTTCGGCATCCGCACCCACCTGCATCCCCTGGCCGCCCTGGCGACACTTCCGGAAGCCGCATGGCAGCTCGCCGGTGTGCTGCGCAGCGCCCCAGAAGATATGGCCCGCTACAAGTCGCTGCCGGTCTTCAGGGAAGCGGTCGTGGACTATCTGGAAGGATTGGCGGCTGGCTCCACGGCCTCCTGAAGCAGCCGAAGGGCCTTGACGAAGGCGCTCCAGCCCTGCCAGATCCCACGTTGTTGCCCTTGATGAACTTCACCGCCCTCTCGTCACCGGAGCCGTGAGCGATGTGGCGATCCATAACCATGCTCCAATGGCCAGTTGCGTGGCCGGGGTGGCTTTCGCACGCCCCACCATGACGACGAGACCTACAGCGTCTCCAGCCAGTTCTCGACCCGCAGGGTAGGAACGCGAGTGAACTCCCTTGTATTGGCTGTCACCAGCACTGCTCGGAGTGCACGGGCATGGGCCGCGATGAACAAGTCATTCGGACCGATGGGGAGCCCTGCGGCTTCGAGATCAGCACGAATGTGGCCGTATTCGGTCTCGACTGGCGTGTCGAGAGACAGGATCCGCATGCTTCCGAGGATGGCGTCAATCTGCGCCGAGAGTTTTGGCGATCCCTTCTTGATGCAGCCATACCGCAACTCGGCGGCAACGATAATGCTGACGCTGACTGCATCCTGCCCCACTTCCGCGATCCGCTTGGCCACCTGTCCCTGCGGACGGCGCGCCAGTTCAGCCACGACATTGGTGTCCAGCATGTAAAGCTGGCTCACAGGTCGATGTCCTTCGCCGGCAACAGACTGTCATCGATGTCAGGGAACCGATCTTCCGGCCCAAGGGGCTCCAGTTCGGCGAGGATCTCGAGCAAGTTCTTGCGGCGCAGCGGTTCGATGACCAACCGATCTCCATCACGATAGATCACGACTCGGTCCCCCGGCAGTTCAAAATCCGCCGGAATTCGGACAGCCTGGCTTTTGTTGTTCCGGAAGAGCTTGGCCTCCCGCTGATCTTTCGACCGGCCACGTTCGAGCTGGGACACGGCAGCCTCCATTGCATATGCAGGTACATATGCATACGAGGCGGCGTATCAAGAGGCTTTCACACTCCTCCGCAGTTCTGGAAGAGAGCACATTTTACCGAATCGCCTTGCCATCAAGAAATAGGAGAATCTGCTCGGTTACAAAGAGTCACAGCGCCGACGCAAAACCCTCAACAAGTAACGTCATCCTGAAACTCTTATCCCGCTGCGCACTGCCTGATCGGGGAAGAAGAACGTCTCGGGTCGACACTACCCAGAGATACCGCGGCACTCACTTCTCGATCGTCATTGCGAGGAGGCCGCAGGCCGACGCGGCAATCCATGGGGAGCGGCCCATTGCACCCCCGCATGGATCCCACGGGCGCTGCGCACCCTCGCGATGACGAGAGGGTGGCGTAAGATCTTGAAGGCAGGAGCTCACTGGCTCCGGATCCTTCACTGCGTTCAGGATGACGTGGATGAATGCCTTCCGTCGCTGGCTTCCTATCCTCGACGTCGAGGTGACCTACCGCGTCTCCAGCCAGTGCCAGAGGTAGGGCATTGACGGCGCTTCCACGTGCAGGCGGGCACGGTCTGGAGCGGTGCGGTAGAGCAGGACGCCGTGGAGGCCGGCGAAGAGGATGGAAGCCGAGGGGCTGCCGCTCGCGAGGCCGGCGCTGGTGCCTTCGGCGATGATCTCCGGCAGGGCGGGCCCCTCAATTTCCAGAATTAGCCGGGCGTTGTCGGCGCGTGTCACGGCCCAGCCGTCGGGTTGCCACCCGGGCTGCAACTCCAGCGGCGAAGGCGAAACCACCAGTGCCCTCTCGCGGGAAACGCGGACGCGATAGGGAAGGTCTAGTGGCGCCAGACCCCAGAGGCCCACCTCATGGTTGACCTTCAGGCTGCCCCAGGCCCGTTCCAGCGCACCGCTCACCAGCAGCTGCGACAGACCGCCGGCAATTTCTGCGGTCCAGTCCTCGCCGGAAAGTCGTGCCTCTGGCCAATCGGGAACCGGGCTCCACTTCTGAGCAAAGTCACGCATTGAGGCGCTCTCCCTCCGGATCGAAGCTGCAGGGTTCGACAATGCGCGCCCGCCGGAGGTTGCCGAGGTGGTAGATCTCGATCTCTTCCCCCATGCGTTGGCGCCCGGCCTCCACCAGGCCAAGCGCGATCGGCCGCTGCAGGTTGGGGCTCCAGTAGCTCGAGGTGACGAAGCCCAGCGAGCGGAAGCCCTTTGCGCAGCGCTCCACGGCGTGCGCCCCGGTCGCGAGCGGCTCCTTTCCCTCCACCTGCAGCCCGACGAAGGCGGGCCGCTTCGGCTTCTCGGCCTCCTCGGTGAAGAGTGAGCGCTTGCCGAGATATTCGTCCTGGCGCTTTTCCCGGGGGGCCGTGAGACCCAGGTCCATCGGCAGGGTGTAGCCGTCGGTATCCTTGCCGGCAATGATGTAGCCTTTCTCGGCCCGCAGGATCATGAGCCCCTCGGATCCGAGCAGGGTTGCCTCGAGCCTCGCGCCCTCTTCGCGCATCCGCCGCCAGAGTGCGGCCGCATGAGACGCTGGCAGGGAGATCTCGTAGGAGCGGTCGCCGGTGAAGCTGACCCGGGCCACCCGCAGCGGCTGCCCCTGGAAGCTGCCGGTCGTGAAGGCCATGTGCGGCAGGGCCGCATCCGCCAGATCGACCCCCAGGTCCAGGGCCGCCACCAGCTCGCGCGACGCGGGCCCCGTGGCCGTCAGCGTGGCCCATTCGGCCGTGGAGTTGTGGATGACGACGCGCCCCGGGTCGAAGCGGTCCTGGCGCCACTCCTCCAGCCGCATCACCACCCCGGGGACATGCCCGGAGGAGCAGGAAACGACGAAGTGATCCTCCGCCAGGCGCAGCACCACACCGTCGTCGTAAATGACGCCATTCTCCTGGAGCATGAAGCCATAGCGGATGCGGCTGGGCTTCAACGTCGAGAGGCGATTGTAGAAGGTGAAATCTAGAAGGGCCGCGGCCTGCGGCCCCATGACCTCGATCTTGCCGAGCGGCGAGCCGTCGAAGAGGCCCAGGGTTTCGCGCGCCCGTTGGGCCTCGCGCGCCATGGCCTCTGCCGGGCTTCCCTCGCCATAGAAGGCCGGACGCAGCCAGGAGCCATACTCGCGGAAGGCGGCCCCGGCTTCGCGATGCTCCCGCTCCAGCACGAGGCGGCGGACCGGCGCGAAGAGCTGCCCGCGCCTCCGCCCGGCAATCACCGTGAAGGGCACGGGCACATAGGGCGGGCGATAGGTGGTCGTCCCCACCTCGGGAATGCTGCGCCCGGTCACCGCGGCGAGCGCCGCCAGGCCATTCATGTTCGAGGTCTTGCCCTGGTCGGTGGCCATGCCGAGCGTGGTGTAGCGCTTGAGATGCTCCACCGAGCGGAAGTTCTCCCGCGCCGCCAGCGCCACGTCCTTGACGGTGACGTCGTTCTGCAGGTCGATCCACTGGCGTCTCGCGCTGCGGGGATCGGGCCAGGCGGCCTCAATGTGGAAGCTGGCCAGCGCCCCCTCCGAGCGCGGCCCCTCCCCACCTCCCACAGCGGCGCGATGCCCCTCGGCCAGGGCTTCCTGAAGCAGCAAGGCCCCTCTCGCGGCACCGGCGACGGCCAGGTCCTCCAGATCCTCACCGGGGACCAAGGCCAGCCGCGCCTCCTCGTAGCGCAGGCGGCCCCTGTGCTGGCAATAGAGGTGCACGTTGGGTGTCCAGCCGCCAGAGGTCAGGAGGCAGTCCGCGGCGAGGCGGCGCGTCCCCACGATCACGCCCGCCACGGCGTTCCTGCCTTCCACCAGCCCGACAGGCGCCCCCGGCAGTAGCTCGACCCCCGCCGGCGCCGGCAGAGGCGGCGTGCGACGGCAATCGGCGATGGTCACCCGCGCCCCTGCCTCTGCCAAGGCCGCTGCGGCCGGCCAGACGCTGTCGTTGTTGGTGGCGATCACGATGTCATCGCCCACGAGAACGGCGTGGCGGCGCAGGTAGGCGAGCGCCGCATCGGCGGACATGATGCCGGGGCGATCGTTGTCGTCAAAGACGAGGGGCCGCTCGCTGGCGCCGCTCGCCAGGATGATCTGCCTCGGCCGTACGCGCCAGAGATGATCGCCGCCCTCCCCGCGCTGCTCCCAGAGGCAGACGAGCCGGTGGTCGTAGATGCCATAGGCAGTGGTGGAGGACAGCAGGCGTGCCCCCCGATCCCGAAGAAGCGCCAGGCAGTCTTCGACCCAGGCGGGGCCCGCGAGCCCGTCGATCCGCGCCGGGCGGTGCAGCAGGCTGCCCCCGAACCGCGGTTGCTGCTCCACCAGGACCACCTCGCGACCCGCCAGGGCTGCGGCTCGGGCCGCGGCGAGCCCCGCCGGTCCGGCCCCGATCACCAGGAGGTCGCAATGGAGGTTGCGCTGCGTCGCGCCCGCCGGCTGCGTCGCGGGATCGAGCCGTCCGAGCCCCGCCATCTGGCGGATGCTGGGCTCGAAGCGGTGCCAGTCCGGCCACATGAAGGTCTTGTAGTAGAAGCCGGCGGGCAGGAAGCGCCCGAAGCAGTCGAGGAAGGCGTAGCGATCGCGCTCCGCATCGGGCCTGCTGTTGACCGAACGCACCTCCATGCCCGCTTCCAGGGCGACCATGGTCGCCCGGGCGTTGGGCTGGGTGGCGCCGCGCAGGCGAATGTCGAAAATGGCGTTGGGCTCGTCCGCGCCGGCGCTCCAGATGCCGCGTGGCCGGTGGTACTTGAAGCTGCGGCCGACGATGCGCACGCCATTGGCCAGCAGTGCGGAAGCGACCGTGTCGCCCGGTTGCCCCCTCAGGGGGCGCCCATCGAAGGTGAACTCGAGACTCTCGGCCGCGGCCGCCTCGGCGATCCGGCGCACGCTCATGCCTCCTCTCCCCGCGTTGCGCGGGTGGCGAAGACCTCGTGAGTCACAGTGTGGCGTTCCATCAGGAAGAATTCGCCGCAGGTCAGGTGCAGCCAGATTTCCCGCGAGGGCCCCTTGCTGTTGGTCTCGCCATAGAGCCATTCCGCCCAGCGCTCGGCGGTCACCTCTGCGGACGGCTCAGGCCGCTCCTTGCCGGCCTCGCCGCCGTAGAAGAATTCGGTCTCGTCGCGCGGGCCGCAGAAGGGACAAGTGAAACACTGCATCTTCTCTAATCCGCGCTCTAGTGAGGAATGGCCGAGCCGGCGGCCTCGTCGATGAGGCGACCGGTTCGGAAGCGCTCAAGGTCGAAGGGGCGGCTGATCTCGTGGTGCTCGCCAGTCGCCAGCAGGTGCGCGAAGAGCCACCCACCGGCAGGAATGGCCTTGAAGCCACCGGTCCCCCAGCCGCCGTTCATGAAGAGGCCAGGCAGCGGGCTCGGCCCGATGATGGGCGAGGAATCCGGCACCACATCGACGATGCCGGCCCACTGCCGCAGCAGCTTCAGCTGCCCGAAGGCAGGCACCATCTCGAGAAGGCCGGAGATCACCTGCTCCTGCATGGGCGGGTTGCCGCGCTGCCCGTAGGAGAGCACGCGGTCGAGCCCGCCGCCGATGACGAGTTCCCCCTTGTCGGACTGGCTGAGGTAGGTGCCGGTGCCCATGTAGAGCAGCACCGTGTCGAGGCAGGGCTTGACCGGCTCCGAGACCATCGCCTGGAGCGCAAAGGAGCGAATCGGCAGGCGGAAGCCCGCCATGGACGCGAGGACGCCGGAGTGGCCGGCGACCGCCATCCCCGTCACCTCCGCACGGATGGTGCCACGGCTGGTCTCGACCCCAACGCAGCGGCCGTTCTCGACGAGAAAGCCGGTCACCTCGCAGTTCTGGACAATGTCGACTCCCAGGGCACTGGCGGCACGGGCATAGCCCCAGGCCACGGCATCGTGCCGCGCCGTCCCGGCGCGCCCCTGCCAGATCCCGCCATAGATCTCGAAGCGGGCGTCCTTGCCCTGATTGAGCAGCGGGACCTTTTCCAGCACCTGCTCGCGCGTCAGCAGCTCTGCGTCGGTGTTGTTGATCTGCATGGCGTTCACGACTCGCGCGGCCATCTCCATCTCGGCCTCGGAGTGGGCGACCACGACGATGCCGCGCTGGGAGAACATCACGTTGTAGTTGAGTTCGCGCGAGAGGCCCTCGTAGAGTCGCAGGGCGAAGTCATAGAGGGCGACGCTTTCGGGATAGAAGTAGTTGGAGCGGATGGCCGTGGTATTGCGGCCCGTATTGCCGCCGCCGATCCAGCCTTTCTCGAGGACCGCCACCCGCCGAATGCCATGATTGCGCGCGAGGTAGTAGGCGGTTGCCAGGCCGTGTCCACCGCCGCCGATGATGACAACCTGGTAGCTGTCCTTGGGCTCCGAGTCCCGCCAGGCCGGCTGCCATCCCGAATGGCCGCGCAATCCCTCCCGAAGAAGGCGAAATGCCGAATAGTTGCCAGCCAAGGTGCTGCCTCACAATTTCCGTTCGTTGACGCGCCCGTTACTGGACACTAATGTCCATTCAAAGCGTAAACAAGCCACGTCTGGCTGAGAGGGAGAGGCACACGATGATCAAGGGAGTATCCGCTTTTGCTCTGGCCGCCGGGCTGGTCCTGGCGCTTGGAACCACCTCGGCCGAGGCATTGACGCTGCGGCTGGCCACGGACTCGGGTGCTCCCGGCTCGCCCACGGCGGCTTCCATGGAGCAGTGGGCAGAGCTGATCGAGGAAGGCAGCAATGGCGAGATTGAGGTCGCCATCTTCTATCAGAACGAACTCGGCAGCCAGCAGGAGGTCTTCGACCTTCATGTGGCCGGGGATGTCGACCTGATGATCAACTGGCCGATCACTGCCTATGACCGCCGTATCGGCCTCGTCTATACCCCCTACATGGTCTTCACTTGGGAAGAGGCCCTGGAAGCCTACAAGCCGGGAGGCTGGATCAACGAGCTAATGGACGGCATCTACAACGATGTCGGCCTGAAGTTCTTCGGCGCCTGGCCAGAAGGCTTCAACGGCGTCGCCACCCGAGGCAAGTACGCCCTGACTGTCGAGGACGCTGCCGACCTGAAGGTTCGGGTGCCCCCGATGTTCCCACAGGCTGAAACGCTGGAAGCCATGGGCTACCAGACCGCCTCCATCGACTGGAGCGAGGTCTTCACCTCCATCGAGACCGGCGTGGTCGACGGCGACGCGGCCAACGTCGTCTATTGGGACTACGAGTACTTCCGGGACACCCTGGACTACTACGTGCGCACCAAGCAGTCCTTCGTCACCGGCATCATCTCCATCAACCTGATGACCTGGGAGAACCTGAGCGACGAGCACAAACAAATCGTCCAGGACGCAGCGGTCAAGGTGATGGAGGACCACTTCGTCAATGGGCGCGAGATCGACGCACACTACGCGCAGCTAGCCGAGGAATCCGGCATGACCTACATCGAGCCTGATGAAGAAGTCATTCGCGGTCTCGCCAAGGTAGTACGCGAGAAGGTCTGGCCGCTGATGGAACAGGAGATCGGCGCCGAGATCATGGATGCGGTCAGGGCCAACGCCTCCCCTCTTTGATACCAAGACCTACCGACGGTGTTTGCTTCACTCGACAAGGGGATCGCCACGGGGCTTCACGCCGTGGCGATCCTTTGCAGCATTCTCCTCGCCGGGCTGCTGCTGCTCCTGGTGCTGTTCCGCTACGTTTTCGGCTGGAACTTCGTGGCGGCTCACGACCTCAGCCTGATGGCGTCGATCTTTCTTTACATGAGCGGCGCCTTGATCGCCTCGCGCAACCGCGAGCACCTGACGGTCACCTATCTCGAAACACGCCTGCCCAGCGGCCGAGCCCGCGCCATTCAGCGCATTGTCGTGGCGCTCATCACCACGATCGTGGCGGGCTTCTTTATCTACTGGAGTTACGAGATGGTCTCCTGGGGCTTCAAGCGACCCCAAACCACCGTCACGCTGCACATTCCTCTCTGGATCCCGCAACTCGCCATCGTGGCAGCCGCGATCGGGTCCTTCTGCTATGCGCTGCGCGACCTCATCCTGGGGTTTCGTGAGCTCGGTAACCAAGAGGAGCGGTCAGCCTGATGGAGGGCCTGCTCGCAATCGCCCTGCTTATCGTCCTGATGGCAATCGGGGTGCCTGTTGCCTGGTCCTTTGCCGGTACACTGGCGTATCTCGTCTTCATCTACGACACCAATCTCAGCACACTCCTGTTGCAGGGCTTTCGCTCCCTCAACTCTATCGTGCTGCTGGCACTGCCGCTCTTCGTTCTGGCCGGCTATTTGATGCAGTCCGGTGGCATTGCCGATCGTATCATCCGCTTCATCGACGTGCTGGTGGGCCGTCGCCGGGGCGGTATGGGCGCCTCTCTGATCCTGAGCTCCGGCTTTTTCGGCGCGATCGCTGGCACGGCCACGGCCGCTGTTGCCTCGATCGGCACGATCATGGTGGACCCCTTGGAGAAGCGCGGCTATCCGCGCGGCTACAGCTCGGCTTTGTTGGGCGTTTCATCGCTCCTCGGGATCCTGATTCCGCCCTCTATCACCATGATCCTCTTCGCGGTCGTGACGCGCCAATCGGTAGCCGCAGCCTTTGCTGCAACCATTGGTCCCGCGCTGCTCCTGATTGTCGCGCTCATTCTATATAACCGCTTCTACGCTGGCCGCTTCTTCACTGAAGTCCCAGGGGAGATCGTAAGAAAGGACGAGCGCACCAAGGCCGTGCTGGGCGCTCTGCCTGCGCTGATCCTGCCCTTCATCATTCTCGGGGGCATCTATGGAGGCGTCTTCACGCCGACGGAAGCGGCCGCCATCGCGGTCGGCGCCGCGGCCTTTATCGGCGCCTTCATCTATCGCGACCTCACCTGGAGCGGCTTTGGGCGCAGTGTTGTCGCGGCCGCCGAAACCACGGGTACGATCATCCTGATCCTGCTCTTCTCCTTCATGATCAGCCGCATTCTTGCGTTTGAACGGGTGCCCCAGGATCTGACGGAGGCGGTGCTGAGCTTTTCGCTCGGGCCGATCGGCACCCTCCTGCTGGTCAACGCCGTCTTGATCGTCACCGGGGCGCTGATGGACGACGTTTCCGTCACCGTGGTCATCGCACCGCTGTTCATGCCGGTGATCATGGAGGTGGGCGTAGAGCCTCTGCACTATGCAGCGATCGTTGGCACCTCCGTCGTGATCGGTGCCAATTCGCCGCCGGTGGCGCCGATCCTCTACATGGCCTGCCGGATCGGAAAGGCCCCCATTCACGCAGCCATCGGGCCGGCTCTGGCCCTGCTGACCATTGTCGCCCTACCGGTGATGCTGGTCACCACCTTCTGGCCAGCGCTCTCGCTCTTCTTCCCCCGGCTGCTCGGCTTCTACTGACAAGACTGAGGGGGAGGAGCTTGCCGCCTACGTCAACCTGAACGAAGCGAAGGATTCGGAGCGATTGGAGCGCCTTCGCCAAGGTCCTTCGCTGCTCAGGATGACAAGGCTGTGGAAGCGGCACCTTCCTGGAGAAACGCCCGAAAGTCGGCGATTTCCTGCTCGCTGGGCTCCAGGCCGGTGAAGACCCGCAGGTAGTAGGCCACGTAGCCCATGCGGGTTTCCATCGGCTCCTCCACCGAGAGGGAATAGTAGCCAATCTGCATGAAATAGAGCACGCGGGCCCGGATGAAGGCCTCGGGTTCGGGGTAGCCGTGGCGTTCGAACATCCGTGTCAGGGCGCTGACTCGCTCGGTATCTGCCTGATCCACCGCGCGGCGCGCCTGCTCCGACTTACGTGCCCAATCGCGCACCGCGATGTCGAGGCGTGGCTTGAAGTACTCCTCCCGCACCCAGCATTCGAAAACATGGAGGACGGCGCGGCAGGGTGTGGCGGCGGGGCGCTCCGCCCGCTCCACGATGGCGGCGGTATTAGTCGCGCGCCAATGTGCCAGCAGCTGATCCAAAAGATCCTGCCGGTCTTTGAAGAACCAGTAGAAACTGGAACGGGAGACGCCGAGAGTGCGCGCAATGACCTGCACCTTCACCTGGTCGATCCCGCCGGCGATGATGGCCGCCATGGCGGCCTCTAGCCAATCCTCACGGGTGAGGCGCCCGCTGTTCCTGTCAGTTTTGTCCGTCACCTGCTTCCTTTAGCATCGCCTACCTCTTCATCTGACCCTAATCTGTACACTAATGTCTAGACCTCCGGATAGCGCCGCCTATAGGCTGCTTCCCAGGTTGCAAGCGGAGTGACTGAAATGAAGACACAGTACAGGGTGGTGGTCATCGGGGGCGGCGTCGTGGGAGCGTCGGTGCTCTATCATCTCACCAAGTTCGGCTGGACCGATGTGGCGCTGCTCGAACGCAGCGTGCTCACCGCCGGCTCCAGCTGGCATGCTGCCGGCGGCTTCCACGCCCTCAACGCTGATCCCAATATCTCCGCGCTGCAGTCCTACACGATCGACCTGCTGAAGGAGATCGGGCCCGAGTCCGGCATCGACACCGGCATGCACATGACCGGGGGCTATTCCATCGCCTCGGCCCCTGCGCGCTGGGAGTGGCTGCAGTCCGCCTACCGCACCTTTCAGACCATGGGCATCGAGGACGTGCATCTGGTAAGTGCGGAGGAGGTGAAGAAGGCGGTTCCCATCGTCTCGACCGAAGGCATCCTCGGCGCGCTCTACTCCGAGCGGGAGGGCTATGTGGATCCCTCCGGCGTGGTTCATGCCTATGCTCGCGCCGCCCGCAACCGCGGCGCCGAGGTGATCGAGCACAACCGGGTGCTGGAGCTCAACCAACGGCCGGATCTGACCTGGGACGTAGTGACCGAGAAGGGCACCATCCAGGCCGAGCATGTCGTCAACGCAGGCGGCCTTTGGGCCAAGCAGGTGGGTCGCATGGTCGGACTGGAACTGCCGGTGAGCCCGCTGGAGCACCACTACCTGGTGACGGAGAACATCCCCGAGGTCGAGGCGCTGGACGGCGAGCTGCCGATGATCGTGGACCTGGAAGGCTTTACCTACATGCGCCAGGAGCAGAAGGGCATGCTGCTGGGCATCTACGAGCGCCAGTACCAGCACTGGCACATGGAGGGGGCCCCCTGGGATTACGGCATCGAGCTGATCCAGGAAAACATCGACCGCATCGGCGACGAGCTCGCCACCGGTTTCTCGCGCTACCCCTGCCTGGAGAACGTGGGCATCAAGCGCTGGGTCAACGGCGCTTTCACCTTCTCTCCGGACGGCAACCCGTTAGTCGGCCCGGTTCGCAAGGTCCCCAACTACTGGCTGGCCTGCGGCGTGATGGCCGGCTTCCTGCAGGGTGGCGGCGTCGGCAAGACCCTGGCCGAATGGATGATCCACGGCGAGCCAGAAAGCGACGTCTTCGGCATGGACATCGCCCGCTATGGCGACTTCGCCTCCAACCGCGAGTACATCCGCCAGACGACGGGCCAGTTCTACTCGCGCCGCTTTGTGATGACCTACCCTAACGAGCAGCTGCCCGCCGGCCGCCCACTACGCAAAGCGCCCGCCTATGATGCCATGAGCCAGGATGGCGCCCGCTGGGGCGCGAGCTGGGGTCTTGAGGTCCCGCTCTACTTCGCGCCCGAGGGCTTTGAGGAGACGCCGAGCCTGCGCCGCTCCAACGCCTTCGATCTGGTGGCGCGCGAATGCAAAGGCGTGCGCGCGGGCGTCGGCCTGCTCGATATCTCCGCCTTCTCCCGCTACGAGGTCTCCGGCCCCGGAGCCGAGGCCTGGCTGAACCGCGTGATGGCCTCGCGCCTGCCCGCGCCCGGCCGCGTGCGGCTCGCCCCCATGCTCGGCCACGACGGCCGCCTGAAGGGCGACCTCACCCTCTTCAACCTCGGCGGCGGGCGCTGGTGGATCCTCGGCTCCTACTACCTGCGCGAATGGCACATGCGCTGGTTCGACCAGCATCTGCAGGAGGGCGTGGAGGTCCGGGACATCTCCGACGCGACGGTCGGCTTCTCGATCTCCGGGCCCAACGCCCGCAAGCTGCTGGAGCGCGTGACCCACGAGGACGTGAGCAACGAGGGCTTTCGCTTCATGACCTGCCGGCCCCTTGATGTAGGCCTCACCCGCGTGACCGCCGCCCGCCTCTCGGTCACCGGCCAGCTGGGCTATGAGCTCCACTGTCCCGCCGTTGAGCACGTCAGCCTGCGGGAGACGCTGAAGGCCGCCGGGGAGGACCTCGGCCTCATCGAGTACGGCTTCCAGGCCCTCAACTCCCTGCGCCTGGAGAAGAGCTTCGGCA
>JAJUFM010000047.1 GCA_029265995.1 Rhodospirillaceae bacterium
CCTTCTCGTGCGGCTCCCGCTATTCGATTAGAAGGGAATGTCGTCGTCCAGGTCGCTCGGTGGCGGGGTAGACCCGCTGGAGGCGCCGCCGCCCATGCCGCCCATGGGTTCACCAAAACCCGGGTCGGCATAGCCGCCACCGCCGCCATAGCCACCCCCGGCGCCGCCGCCTTCGGAGCGGGCGTCGAGCATGGTGAGTTCGCCGCGGAAGGGGCGAAGCACCACTTCGGTGGTATAGCGCTCCTGCCCGGACTGGTCCTGCCACTTCCGGGTTTCCAACTGGCCCTCGATGTAGATCTTGGACCCCTTCCTCAGGAAGCGCTCGCAGATGTTGACCAGGCCCTCATTGAAGACCACAACGCGATGCCACTCCGTGCGCTCGCGCCTTTCGCCGGTCTGCTTGTCGCGCCAACTCTCGGAAGTCGCCAGCGCCAGGTTGCAGACCCGCCCGCCGCTCTGCATTGTGCGGATCTCCGGGTCCCGACCGAGGTTTCCGACCAGGATGACCTTGTTGACGCTGCCTGCCATTGCGTTTGTTCCCGTTTAGTTCATGCGTGCCTGCGGCACCTTATACCCGCACCCGCGGTAGGCCAAGCATCCCTTGCGGCTAGGTCGCCACCCTAAGGATTCAGCCCCATCTCCCAGAAGCCTATCTCGAGGCGTGTGGCGGTTCGGAAGTTTTCGACGAGACTGGACCAGCGGCCCGAGGCGCTATAGTCCCCCTCGATGCCGCGCTGGCCGGCGACCCGATCGAGCTGCGCTGCATGGGCGGCGGACCCCTCCTGAAACTCCTTGCCCGAATAGAGCTCGATCCAGTCGCGATAGGGATTGCCCTCCAGCCGAGTCGACGGGGCTGCCGCCAGACGGCGTCCGATCTCGGCATACCCCATGGTGCAGGGGACCAGAGCCACCAGCAGGTCCAGGAGATCCCCGCTCATGCCACGATCGAGCACATAGCGGGTGTAGAGGCGGTTGGCGTCCGCTTCGGGCGTGGCCGCCACCTGCTCGGGGCTCATCCCCCAGCGCGCGCAGTACTCCAGATGCAGCGGCGTTTCGGTGTTGAGAAGCAGGTCGACAAGGGCCGCCGACTCTTTCAGGTCGCGAACATCTTCCGCCTTGTAGACCGCCAGCGCCGCCGCCCGCGAGAAGTTGATCAGGAAGACGTAGTCCTGAGCCAAGTAGTGGCGAAAGCAGGCCTCCGGCAGGCTGCCGTCCGCCAACTGACGGACGAAAGCGTGGTTCACATAGGCTTCCCATTCATCGGAACAGGCGCGCTTCAGCGCGTCGTAAAGGCTCATTTCCTATCCCAGAAGCATGTTGCGCGTTTCGCCCGGCAGGTAGACCGTCAGGCCATCAAGCTCTTCGGTCATCACGATCTGGCACCCGAGCCGGGACGTCCTCTGCAAGTCAAAGGCCAGATCGAGCATATCCTCTTCATCTTCGCTGGCCTCGGCCAGTTTCTGATACCAGGCATCCTCCACGATCACGTGGCAGGTGGAGCAGGCCAGAGATCCCTCGCACGCCCCTTCGATATCTATGTCATTGCGATGCGCGATCTCCAGCACCGACAGACCGACCGGAGCCTCCACCTCTTTCCGCGTTCCGTCGCGCTCAATGAAAACCATCTTCGGCATTTAGCCCAACGCTCCTCATTACAATCCGGCGGGGCCATAGCAGACCCGCCCCTACTTGTGGAGTGGAAAGGCGCCTTGACGGCAGCCTGGTCAAGCCACCGCGGCGCCCGACCTCCGTCGCCGATGCAACTCGACCCAGGCTTCCGCAAAGGCCTGCACATCCTCCTCACGGCTTGCCCAGCCGAGTGAAACGCGCACCGCCTTGTCGAGCAGCCTGGCGGGGAGTCCCATGGCCTCGAGCACGTGCGAGTGCCCCACCTTGCCGCTCGAGCAAGCAGCGCCGGAAGAGATGGCGAAGCCGGCAAGATCCAGCGCCATGAGCTGCAGCTCCGCGGTCAATTGAGGGGAGACAAGACAGGAGGTATTGGCAAGCCGCGGCGCATCGCTCCCGGCAATCATGGTTTGCGGCTCCGCTGACACCACGCGCTGTTCCATCGCATCCCGCCACGCCGCAAGGGTGGCGCTACGCTGCACATCGCCCTGCGCCTCCTCCGCGGCTGCGGCGAAGCCCACGATGCCGGGAAGATTCTCCGTACCAGACCGCCGCCGCATCTCCTGGCCACCGCCGCGCTGCAGTGGCCGCAACTCAAGGCCGCTGCGAACCCAAAGCGCCCCCACGCCCTGGGGCCCGCCGATCTTGTGAGCTGAAAGGCTGAGCAGGTCGACCCCCAGGCTCGCAACATCGATCGGCAGCTTGCCGGCCGCCTGTACCGCGTCGCAGTGGACCAGCGCCCCGGCGGCACGCGCCACCTCTACGACCTGTCCGATCGGCTGAATGACACCGGTTTCGTTGTTCGCCAACTGGACCGAAAGAAGCGCCGGTTCCTGCGTATCGGCGAGGAGGGCTTCGAGAGCGTCGCAATCGATCCGTCCGTCGGCAGCCAAGGGAACGCGCTGCGCATCGCAACGCGCCTCCAGGACAGAAGGATGCTCACCCGCAGACACCAAGAGGGATCCACATCCGGACCCGCGAAGCGCAAGAGCATTGGCTTCGGTCCCCCCGCTGGTAAAGACGATGTCCGCAGGCCGGGCTCCGATCAAGGCCGCGACCGCTTCACGGGCCTTCTCACGCGCGGCGCGCGCGGTGCGCCCTTCCGAGTGGACCGACGAAGCGTTCCCCACCTGCGTCAGCAGTTCGACCATCGCCTCGCGAGCAACTGGCCGAACAGGCGCGGTGGCGTTGTAATCCAAATAGATCCGCCTGGTCATGGCCGCGCCGCTACTCCGCGGCGGCGGCGTGGCTGCGCGGGCCGACCCGCCCTTCGACGACATCGGCAACGCTGACGCTACTGAGGTAGAGATAGATCTGGTTGCCGAGTTCTTCCCAGAGATCGTGCGTCATGCAGCGGCTCTGGTTGCCGCGACAGCCAATCGGCTGGCCAGGCGTGCAGCGGGTTGCGCGGATGGGCTCATCGACGGCCAGAATGATATCGGCGATGCGCGTCTGCTTGGCTGAATGAGCGAGAAGATAGCCGCCGCCTGGCCCTCGGATGGCAGTCACCAGGCCTGCTCGCCGCATCTTGGCAAAAAGCTGCTCTAGGTATGAGAGCGAGATCTGCTGCCGCTCGGCAATCTCGGCAAGAGTGACGGGTTGACCCTCGGCGTGCGCCGCCAGGTCAACCAGCGCCATGACCGCATAGCGTCCCTTGGTACTGAGCTTCATCTAGCGGTCTCCACCTCAACTACGCGAGCCCGGGCCATTGCCAGAGGCGTAGTAGCGCACGTTCTTTTCCTTCGGCGGAAGCTCTCCTGTTGCGATGTCTTCGGCTTCGGCGGGTCTCTCCAGCTGCTCCACCCGCACGCGCAGCTGTTGCACTTCCGCCAAAAGCCCGTCCAACGCTCGTGCGACCGGATCGGGGATGTCGCCGGTCGGTGTGCCATAGGCGACAAAGCGATCTTCCGAAGAGCGTGCCTGCTGCTGCACCGGCCGCGCGGGAATGCCAACCACCGTAGCCTTCTCTGGAACGGGCTTGGTCACGACCGCATTGGCGCCGACACGCGCGCAGCGGCCAACGACGATGGGGCCAAGGATCTGGGCACCAGAACCTACGATCACCCGATCCTCCAGGGTTGGGTGACGCTTCTGATCGCGCTGGGAATCACTGTCGACAGAGGGCGCAACCCCGCCCAGGGTCACGCCGTGATAGAGGGTCACGTCGTCCCCGACGATCGCGGTCTCTCCGATGACCACGCCCATCCCGTGGTCGATGAAGAAGCGCTCGCCTATCTTGGCACCGGGATGGATCTCGATACCTGTTACCCACCGGGCAAACTGCGAAATCATCCTTCCCAATAGATAGAGCTTGCGCCGCCAGCAGGCATGGGCGAGCCGGTAGAACAGCACCGCCTGGAAACCCGGGTAGCAGAGCACCACTTCTAGCCGTGAGCGCGCGGCGGGATCCCGAGCCATCACGGCATCGATCTCGGCGCGGAGTGTCTTGAACATGTCTTGACCTGTCGGCTACTGTCGCGGCCCCTATAGAGCCACGTCTTGATTTGGCATATAGGCTTCCTGAGTAAATTGGTCAACTTTTTGGCCAGACGAGGTACCCCGTGCCTGCGACGCCAGGGGTCGAGCTCTTGTGCCGGATGACCGGCAAGAGCCAGTGGAGGGTGAGTCACAAAGAATGCCTGAGGTGATGTTCAACGGGCCGGCAGGCCGTCTCGAGGGTCGCTATCATCACGCGGCGGACGATACCGCGCCCATCGCGCTGGTGCTGCACCCTCATCCGCAGCACGGCGGGACGATGAACAACAAGATCGTCTACAGCCTGTTCCACTGCTTCGTCCGCCAGGGCTTTTCCGTCCTGCGCTTCAACTTTCGTGGCGTCGGCCGCAGCCAGGGGATCTATGATCGCGGCGAGGGGGAGTTGGCGGACGCGGCCTCGGCGCTCGACTGGCTGCAGATGTACAACCCCAATGCCTCCTCCTGCTGGGTCGCCGGCTTCTCCTTTGGAGCTTGGATCGGCATGCAGCTGCTGATGCGCCGTCCAGAGATCGTTTCCTTCATTTCGGTGGCACCGCCTGCCAACCTCTATGATTTCAGCTTCCTTGCGCCCTGCCCCTCCTCAGGCTTGGTCATCCAGGGAACCGCAGATGAGATCGTGCCGGAAGCCGCGTCGAAGAAGCTAGCCGAGAAGCTGGCGCATCAGCGCGACATCGTCATCGACTACCAGACGATTCCGGGAGCCAACCACTTCTTCCAGGGACACCTGGAGACGCTGGAGAAGCTGACGGAAGACTATGTCCGCAAGGGATTGGCCCAAGAAGCTGCGGCGCGCAAGGCGGCGGAAGAAGAAAAGTGAGAGGTCCACAGCCGTCGCCCTAAGCGACGCAGGGACTCTGGAGCCTTATGGGCTCCTCGCCGCGATCAGGTCAGGTAGAACGGGAGGCTGGGTTGAACAGCCGGCCTCCCGTCATCGGCCGCGGGACGCCGGTCGTTCCTGGTAGCGACAAGGGCAGGCCGACCAGGCTTCGAGCCGCCAGATAGGCAAAGGCCTCCGCCTCCAGCGCATCCCCGTTCCAGCCTACCGCCTCCACGGGTTGAACTGCGGTCTCGAGCCGCGCAGCCAGTCGCTGCATCAGCACGGGATTGTGACGCCCACCGCCGGTCACGAGCCAGCGCAAAGGCGGGTCAGGCAAGTGCATCAACGCGCGCTGTACTGCCTCGACCGTGAAGGCGGCCAGCGTTGCCGCGCCATCCTCGGCGCTCAAAACATCCGCCGGCGCCGGATCGAAGGCATCCCGATCCAGGGACTTCGGCGGGGGCGCATCAAAATAGGGATGCCGCAGCAGTTCCTGCAGGGTTGCCTGATCCACCCGACCGGCGGCAGCGAGCGCACCGTCGAAATCACATGGCCGCCCCGCGTGGCGCCGGGCCCAATCATCCAGCAAGGCATTGCCAGGGCCGGTATCGAAGGCGACCAGCTCCTCTTCCCCCGCTCCGATCCAGGTGACGTTGCCCACGCCGCCGAGATTTAGCACCGCGAGCGGGCGTGGCAGCGAGCCTGCCCTGGCGGCGTGGTAGAGCGGCGCGAGTGGTGCCCCTTGCCCGCCGGCGGCCACGTCCGCTGAACGAAAGTCGCAGATCACGGGAACGCCGGTCAGCTCCGCCAGTTGCGCCCCATCGCCGATCTGCCAGGTGCGGCGGGCTTCGGGCGCGTGCAGAATGGTCTGCCCGTGGAAGCCGACCGCTTGCACCTCCCGTGCCTCCACACCCGCGGCCGCCAATAGCGCGGTCACAGCGTCTGCATGGCGGTAGGTCAATTCCTGCTCGACCGCCTCCACCTTGCCCTGTCCCCCCAGCACCGCCCGCAAGCGTTCACGAAAGCCGGCGTCGTAGGGGACGGAATGGAAGTTCAGCGGGCGCGGCTCGTCCCGGCCATCGGTCTCCACCAACGCCGCATCGATACCATCCAGCGACGTACCACTCATCAGGCCGAGAAAAAGCCCCATCAGGCAGACTCCACCATCTTATCAGCTTCGGGCATGGCAGCCGATAGCCCGGCCGCGGCGAGCGCCAGCGCCGCGAATACCAGCAGCGCCGTAGCCGCGCCAGCGACGTCGGCCAGAACCCCGAGGCCGCCCAGCAGCAAGGCCACCACCCCAACCAGCGAATTGGAGAAGGCTACATAGAGCGGTCGCTCCTCGGAAGGTGCTGCGTCTACGAGATAAGTCTTCCGGCCGAGGCGAGCGCCCGCCTCGGCAATGCCGAGCAGCAGGAAGGCCGGGGCATAAAGCAGGGGCGAAATCTCCTCCGCGGCCAGGAAACCGATTGCAAGGGCCAGAAAGGCTGCCGCCGCGCCCAGCAGACCCGCGAAGATCATCACCCGCCGGGCGGTCCGATCCGAGAGCTTGCCCCAGATGGGGCTCGAGAGAATGTTGGCAAGGCCGATAGCCACGATGAAGATGCCCAGCGCCCCCGCTCCCTGGGTCAGACCGTGGGCATGGAGGACGAAGATTGGCATGCCGACCTCCACTGAGGTGAGAGCGGCCCGCGCCGCCAAATAGGCGCGGAAACCTGACCCCTTCCGGACCAGGCCGAAGCCTCGGCGTACTTCGGACAACATGTTCCGCCCGCCCTCCCCGGCGCCCGGCTCTTCCTCTATGCTGCTGAACAGCAGCGACGCCAACAGCCACAGCAGGCCGGCGGTGAAGATCAGCCAGAGGTAGGGTTGAAAGTCATCGCTTTCTCCGAGCCAGAAGCGCAATCCCAAGGCCGCGACCAAGGTAAGAGCACCGCCGAAAGCGGCCCGATGCGCCAGCAGCCGTCCGCGGCGCCCTTTCGGAATCGTCTTTCCGGTTACATCCTGAAAGGCAACCGATCCGGCGCCGCTCGCCATGCTGAAAAGGGTAAAGAGAAAAAGGATTGCGACACCTGCAGCTAGCGGCTCGAGGAAAATCACCGCAGGGATGATCGCCAGCAACAGAAAGCCTTGAATCACTCCGGCGACCACCCAGGCCCACTTGCGTTGCTGCAACTGCCGAATCTGCGCCGCGACCGCCATCTGCGGCAGCAGGGAGCCCACCTGCTTGATCGGGGAAAGAAACGCCAGGAGCGAAGCAGGCACCCCCAAGGCCGCCATCATCCAGGGCAAGGTGAGGCCCGGGCTCGCAAGCTGCTCCGCCAGCTTGGTACAGGCCCCATTGGCCAGATTGAGGAGATAGTTGCGGGGAACATCAGTACAGGCCGCTTCCGGAATGGAGGCACAGGCCCGATCCTCAGGCCCGTCGCCCGTTAAAATCCCGTAAAGACGCTCGCTCAGCTCCGCGCTGGCCGGTTCTGCTGTCGTACTTGTCGGCATAGGTGGATCCTGTGCCTCCTACTATCGGTCGCAGGTCGACCTATAGGTCTGCCCGAGAAGAGAAAACGTTGTGCTCAAGTTTCGCATCCCTGCCATCCCGCTTCTCGGCCAGCGGCGCGTTGAGGGTTCTGACACCACGTGCTAATCCTCCGCAGCCTTTTCGCCCGCTGGCACACAGACTGCGCGAGTAGCCTCGATGACCACCCCCGCTTCCGATTTTCTGCGCACCATGACCGAGCGCGGATACATTCACCAGTGCACCGACCTGGAAGCTCTGGACAAGCTGGCGCAAAGCGAGCGGGTGGTCGCCTATGTTGGCTATGACTGCACGGCCGACTCCCTGCATGTTGGGCACCTGCTGTCGATCATGATGCTGCGTGTCCTGCAGCAGAAGGGGCACAAGCCGATCGTCTTGATGGGTGGCGGCACGACCCGCGTCGGCGATCCCTCCTTCCGCGACGAGTCCCGGCCGCTGCTGACGGATAGTGAGATTCGGCGCAACATGGACAGTCTCAAGGGGGTCTTCGCGCAGTTTCTCACCTTTGGCGACGGCCCTACCGACGCCGTAATGGTGAACAACGCCGACTGGCTGGACCAGCTGAGCTACATCGATTTTCTGCGCGACTATGGCCGGCACTTTTCGGTCAATCGCATGTTGAGCTTCGATTCCGTGAAGCTGCGCCTCGAGCGCGAACAGCCACTGACCTTCCTGGAGTTCAATTACATGATTCTCCAGGCCTACGACTTTTTGGAGCTATCGCGTCGCCACGGCTGCCGGCTGCAGATGGGCGGCTCGGACCAGTGGGGCAACATCGTCAACGGGGTGGAGCTGGGCCGGAGGGTCGATCAGCGCGAACTCTTCGGTTTGACCACGCCGCTGTTGACCACGGCGTCTGGGCAAAAGATGGGCAAGACGGCCGCAGGCGCTGTCTGGCTGAACGAAGAACGCCTTTCGGCCTATGACTACTGGCAGTTCTGGCGCAACACGGAAGATGCTGACGTGGGCCGTTTCCTGCGCCTCTTCACCGAGCTGCCGCTGGCGGAGATCGAGCGCCTCGAAAAGCTTCAGGGCGCCGAGATCAACGAGGCGAAGAAGATTCTGGCGGATGCCGCCACCGCGCTTTGCCGCGGCGAAGAGGAAGCTCGCCGGGCCGCCGAGACCGCCCGCCGGACATTCGAAGAAGGGGCGCTGGGCGCCGACCTCCCGACCATCGAGATTGCGCGTGATCGCCTGGAAGCCGGTGTGCCTGCCTATGAGCTTTTCCGGGAAGCGGGCCTTAGCACCTCGAACGGCGAAGCTCGACGGCTGATCAAGGGCGGCGGCGCACGCGTGAACGATGAGCGCCTGGAAGACGAAGCGGAAAAAATTACGCTTGCTCGCCTATCGGCTGAGGGGGTGATCAAGCTATCGGCCGGTCGCAAGCGTCACGCTTTGGTCCAGCCGCGCTGAACACCCTCCAGCACGGCGCGAAGTTGGTCATTGCGCAACCACCTCGCACCGGCGCAATAAAGATGCGGCACCGGTCGCATTACGGTAAACCTACTATGGACAATAACTTAAGGTGCGGCGGCTCGACAGTTAGGTCAGTTTGCTCTACTTTTTTTTCATAACCGGACAGGGGTCCGGACCACGAATCACAAGCATGCAAAAAAGGCGGGCCTACCGCTGTTGATGAGCTGCAGAATCGAGGCAGTCACTCTTCGATTTGCCTGAAGGACGAGGGCCATACATGCCGGACGCTGCCGTTTCGCTCGATGACAAGTACACGCTGGAAAGCGGCCGGATCTTTCTGACCGGAACCCAAGCGCTGGTGCGCCTGCCAATGATGCAGCGCCAGCGTGATCAGCGGGCTGGCCTCAACACCGCCAGCTTCATCTCCGGCTATCGGGGGTCGCCATTGGGCGGCGTCGACCAACAGCTGTGGCGGGCGCGCAAGTTTCTGAAGCAGCATCACATCCACTTCCAGCCGGGGGTGAACGAGGAGCTTGCGGCGACGGCCATCTGGGGCACCCAGCAGGCCAACCTCTTCGGCGACAGCCTCTACGACGGCATCTTCTCTATCTGGTACGGCAAGGGCCCCGGCGTGGATCGTAGTGGCGACGTCTTCCGCCACGGGAACTTTGCCGGCTCCTCACAGCACGGCGGCGTGCTGCTGCTGGCGGGTGACGATCACGCCGCCAAGTCCTCGACCACGGCGCACCAGTGCGAATATGCCTTCATGGATGTGATGGTGCCGGTACTGAACCCGGCCGGCGTCCAGGAATACCTTGATCTCGGCCTCTACGGCTGGGCGCTCAGCCGCTATTCAGGCTGCTGGGTGGGCTTCAAGGCAGTCACGGAAACGGTGGATTCCACGGCCTCCTGCTACGTCGACCCACACCGCATCCAGATCGTGCAGCCGAGCGACTTCGAGATGCCGGCGGGGGGGCTGAACATCCGCTGGGCCGGCGCCCTGGACATGCTGGAGCAGGAAGAGCGGCACCACCGCTACAAGCTGAATGCCGCCCTCGCCTTCGCCCGCGCCAATGGCCTCGATCGCACAGTGATCGACTCGCCCAACCGCAAGGTCGGGATCGTGACGGCGGGCAAGTCCTACCTCGACGTGCGCCAGGCGCTGGACGACCTGGGCATTGACGAGCAGATGGCGAAGGACATCGGCCTGTCCCTCTACAAGGTCGCGATGACCTGGCCACTCGAGCCGCAGGGCATCCGCGCCTTCTGCGAGGGGCTGGACGAGGTGCTGGTGATCGAGGAGAAGCGCCCGGTCATCGAGCCCCAGATCAAGGAACAGCTCTACAACTGGCAGGGCGGCAAGCGTCCGCGGGTGATCGGCAAGTTTGACCGCGACTTGCCGGACGAGCCGGGCGACTGGCTGCTGCCTTCCTATGCCGAACTCAACCCGGCGCAGATCGGGCGCGCGATCAGCACGCTGCTGCGCCGCCACGGGTTGGTCAACGAGCGCCTCGAGAGCCGCCTCCGCTTGCTTGCGGACCTGGAGAAGCGGATCGGCGCCCAGCAGTCACCGCTGAAGCGCATCCCCCACTTCTGCTCCGGCTGCCCTCACAACACCTCGACAAAGGTGCCGGAGGGATCTCGCGCTCTGGCCGGCATCGGCTGCCACTACATGGTCCAGTGGATGGACCGCAACACCGAGACCTTCACCCAGATGGGGGGCGAAGGGGTACCCTGGGTGGGGCAAGCGCCCTTCAGCAAGACCAAACACGTCTTTGCGAATATCGGCGATGGCACCTATTTCCATTCGGGCTTGATGGCAATCCGCCAGGCGGTCGCCGCCGACGTCAACATTACCTACAAGATACTCTTCAACGACGCCGTCGCCATGACTGGCGGACAGCCCCACGACGGGCCGCTCAACCCGGTAATGATCGCGCACCAGGTGATTGCCGAAGGCGTGAAGCGGGTGGTGGTGGTCTCCGACGAGCCTGAGAAATATCCTCTCGGCACCAACTGGGGCCCGAACGTCACCCTGGAGCACCGCGATGAGCTGGATCGCATCCAACGCGATCTGCGCGAGCATCCAGGCGTTACCGTCATTATCTATGACCAGACCTGCGCGGCGGAGAAGCGCCGGCGCCGCAAGCGTGGGACCTTCCCCGATCCGGCCAAACGGGTCTTCATTAACGACCTGGTCTGCGAAGGCTGCGGCGACTGCTCGGTTCAGTCCAACTGTGTCTCGGTCGTGCCGCTGGAGACGGAGTTCGGCACCAAGCGCGCGATCGACCAGTCGAGCTGCAACAAGGACTTCTCCTGCGTTAAGGGCTTCTGCCCCTCCTTCGTGACCGTAGAGGGCGGCGCCCTCCGTAAAGCCGAGACGGCAGTGCCGGCGGCCGAAAAGGCCCCGGCATGGGAGGTTCTCCCAGAACCGGAACTGCCGTCGGTGGAGGAAGAGCCCTATGGGATCCTCGTCACCGGTGTAGGTGGAACGGGTGTCGTGACCATCGGCGCGCTGGTCGGAATGGCCGCGCACATGGAAGGCAAGGGCTGCTCCATCCTGGATATGGCGGGCCTCGCCCAGAAGGGTGGCGCGGTACTCAGCCATCTGCGCATTAGCCAGCGTCCGGAGGATCTGCACGCAGTTCGTATATCCGCCGGTGGGGCCCGGCTGCTGCTGGGCTGCGATCTGGTGGTCGCGGCCGGCCAGGAGGCCCTGTCCAAGCTGCGCAAGGGTTACAGCAGCGCGGTCGTGAACAGCCACGAAACCATCACCGGAGACTTCACACGAGATTCCGCCAACTATCGCTTCCCGACCGATGCGCTGGAGCAGGTCATCACAGACGTGGCAGGCAAAGAGGCCACGGATTTCGTGGAGGCCTCCGACATTGCGACGGGCCTGCTGGGAGACTCCATCGCCACCAACCTCTTCATGCTCGGCTACGCCTGGCAGAAGGGCCTGGTGCCTGTCGGCCGTGAGGCGATCGAGAAAGCCATCGAGCTCAACGGCGTCGCGGTCAACTTCAACAAGCAGGCCTTCCTCTGGGGCCGCCGCGCGGCGCACAATCTTGAAGCGGTGAGCAGGCTTGTGACCCCGGCCACCACCCGAGACCTGCCCCGCCAGCAGACGCTGGACGAACTGGTGGAACGGCGTGCGGCCTTCCTGAAGGACTATCAGGACAGCGCCTATGCAGATCGCTACCGCTCGATCGTCGGGCGCGCAGCCAGAGCTGAGCGGGTTCGCACTCCGGCTGAGGAAAGCTTTGCCGAAACCGTTGCGCGCTACGCCTTCAAACTCATGGCCTACAAGGACGAGTATGAGGTGGCACGGCTCTATACCGACGGGGCCTTCCGGAAGAAGCTCGAGGGGCAGTTCCAGGGCGACTACAAGCTGAAGTTCCACCTGGCACCGCCGCTGCTGGCCAAGCGGGATCCTGAAACGGGACACCTGAAGAAAAAGGAATACGGCCCCTGGATGATGCGGGCCTTTGCTCTTCTTGCAAAGGGCAAGCGCTTGCGGGGCACTGCCTTTGATCCCTTCGGCTGGACCCAGGAGCGCAAGACTGAGCGACGGCTCATCGCGGAGTATGAGGCGCTGATCGCTGAGCTCTCCGAAGGCCTTTCCCCGCACAACCATGCGCTCGCCGTTTCGCTGGCCGCGATTCCTGACCAGATCCGCGGCTTCGGGCACATCAAGGAAGCTAACCTGGAAAAGGCTCGGCGGCAGCAGCAGGAATTGCTGGAAGCCTGGCGCAACCCCCAACCGCAGGCAGTGGCCGCCGAGTAGGCGTTTGCGTGCCTGCAGCCGCCGGCGCACTCCCCACCACGGTCGCTGCGAAGCGACCGTGGGAGTACACTGTGGGGGTGGACGTCGATGCAGAGGTGCTTGCCTGTATTGGACTTAAAAGCGCCCCTCGCGAAAATCCTCAACCGCCTGGATAATCTCTTCCCGGCTGTTCATCACGAAGGGGCCATAGCGTGCCACCGGTTCGTTGATAGGTCGCGCGGCCGCGATCAGCAGACTGGCGCCCTCTTCTCCGGCCTTTGCCGTTACCCCGTCCCCCGTTCCCAGCACGGCGAGATCACTGCGGGCTAGGGCCTCACTCCCTTCCAGGGATAGCTGTCCCTCATAGACATAAGCAAAGGCGTGATGATCTTCCGGCAAGGGGATTGAAGCCACTGTGCCCGGCGGCAATTCCACGTCCAGCAGATAGGGTTGCGTGGGCCGTGCTTCCGGATCAAGCGGCACCGCTCCAGCAGTACCAGCAAGTTCTCCAGCGATAACCCTCACCCTGACCCCGCCTGGGAGCTCAACCTGAGGCACCGATTGCGGCTGGATGTCGCGATAGCTTGGCGATGTCATCTTTAGGCGGGCTGGCAGGTTCAGCCAAAGCTGAAAGCCCCGCATCAGACCTTCCTCCTGCTCCGGCATTTCCGAATGGACCAGGCCACGGCCCGCCGTCATCCACTGCACGGCACCCGGTCCCAACAACCCTTCGTTGCCTTTGCTATCGCGATGGCGCATGCGGCCAGCAAGCATGATCGTGATCGTCTCGAAGCCGCGGTGTGGATGGTCCGGAAAACCTCCGATGTAGGCTCCGGGATCATCGGATCCGAACTCATCAAGCAACAGAAAGGGATCCAAGGCCTCTAGCTGTGGCGTCCCAATAACGCGCGTCAGCTTGACCCCGGCCCCGTCACTCGCCGCAACGCCACGCAGCTTCTTGACGAGCGGTCGTGCACGCTCGAGAGCCGCTCCGTTCGTTTCTCTCATGAACTTCTCCTTTCACCCTTTACCCCCTAGATGGGTAGCGCTCTTGCACGCCCAAGCGGAGCAGTGGCAACGACTTGTTTCCACCGGTGAAACAACCTTGTCTAGTTCGCCGGCCTCCTCCATCTTCGGCGAGAATAAGCAGGAGGCGATTACAATCGATGGGTGAGACACAAGAGGCCCAAGCTCGACAGCAGGAGACCCTTGAAGCACTCCACTACGCCGTTGACGAGCAACCGCCGCACGCGCTGGCAGCGATGATGGGTTTTCAGGTTGTTGCCCTGATCATTACCGGCATTGCCCTCACTCCGCTGGTTGTGCTGCGCGTGACTGGGCTGGAAGCAGAGTTCGGTTCCTGGGTCGTCTTTGCGGCGCTCTTGATCTCCGGCATTTCCACCGCTCTCCAGGCCGTACGCATCGGGCCGGTCGGCTCAGGCTATGTCCTGTTCATGGGAACCTCCGGCGCCTTTATCGCCGTCAGTATCGCCGCCATCTCAACTGGCGGATTGGCGCTCTTGGGAACGCTGATCGTTATCTCCTCGTTCTTCCAGTTCTTTCTGGCGACCCGCCTCGGCCTGTTACGTCGCATACTCACCCCCACCGTGGGCGGCACGGCGATGATGCTGATCGCCGTGACTGTCTTCCCCGTCGTCTTCGATCTTCTCGCCGTTGCGCCGGAAAGCAGCTCGCTTGGTCCGGCTGCAGGTCCGCTGGTCGCGGTGGCTACCTTTATCGCCACCATAGGCATCCTTCTCTTTGGCAAGGGGCCGTTGAAGCTTTGGGGGCCCTTGGCCGGCGTCATTATCGGCTGCCTGCTCGCCTGGGCGACAGGCCAAATCAACTTTACGCCTGTTGCCGAAGCCCGATGGTTCGGCTTGCCCCAGGTGGGGTGGCCTGGCCTCGACCTTTCCTTCGGCCCGTCTTTTTGGGGGCTGTTGCCTGCCTTCGTAATCGTCACCGTTGTCGGGGCGATCGAAACCTATGGCGATGGCATCGCCATCCAACGCATATCCCACCGAGAAGATCGTCCTCTGGATTTCAAGGTGGTGCAGGGTGCCGTGCTGGCAGACGGCTTCGGGAACTTTCTTTCCGGCCTGGCCGGAACGATGCCGAACACGACCTACTCAGACAGTCTCTCGGTCGTTCAAATGACCGGCGTGGCCGCCCGCAAGGTCGGTCTCTACGGTGGCATCTTTCTTGCCGGCCTGGCTTTTTCACCAAAGCTTTCAGCTCTGCTGCAATCGGTGCCAAGTCCGGTGATGGGCGCTTTCGCCTTCGTTACCCTGGCCTTGCTCTTCGGTCATGGTTTGCGAATGGTCACTGAAGGCGGGCTTTCCTACCGCAACGGCTTCGTGGTTTGCATCGCCTTCTGGCTAGGGGTCGGATTTCAGGCCCAGACGCTCTTTGCCGATCTCCTACCGGCCTGGTCCCGGGTCATCCTCGATAACGGAATGACTGCCGGGACATTGGCCGCCCTGCTCATGGTGATGATTATAAACCTTTCGGCACCGCCCAGGCGCAGGCGGACTTTCCGGGCAAGCCGAGCTGCAGTCCGCGACCTGCACGACTGGCTGCAGGAGCAGACTTTGTCGCTGGGCTGGGACCAACCTGCGGTCATGCGCCTGCAACTCGCAGCGGAAGAGGCCATGCTCTACCTGCTCGAGCGCACCTCCAGCAGCAGGAAGCGCGCAACAAACCGCCTCAGCGTCTCCTTTCAGCAGCATGAAGGCCTGGTGACATTGGAGTTTTTCATCGGGGCACAGACTTCCGAGAACATTCTGAGAGAAGCCTCCAATCTGCAGCCACAGCCGCAAGATCTGTCCGGCGAGGAGGCTGGACTGCGCATCCTTCAAGGACTGGTGCAAAGGCTGGACCACCAGCAGTACAACGAGGGCGAATATCTCTCCTTCTCCGTCGACAGTCGCCCTCTGTCCTGAGCAACGGCCATTCCTGAAAAAGCTGACGGGCCGTCCCGGAAGAGACGGCCCGTCTGGCTTATTACGGTATCTGCTGTTCGATCAGCGCGGTTCGCTCATCAGGCCCTTGATCAGCCCCCAGCAACCGAGCAGCAGAACGATTGCGAAGGGCAGGCCCGTAGATACCGAGGCCGCCTGCAAGGCAGCCAGTCCGCCGCCCAGCAGAAGCGCGATCGCAACCATCCCTTCGAAGATCGCCCAGAACACCCGCTGCGAAACGGGCGCGTTCGTTTTGCCGCCTGCGGTAATGGTGTCGATCACCAGGGAGCCGGAGTCGGAAGAGGTCACGAAGAAGACGATGACCAATACGATCCCCACGAACGACGTGATCTGGGCAAGGGGCAGGATCTCGAGAGTTCGGAAGAGCTGCAGCTCGAGCGGTGCGTTCGCAGCAGCTTCGTAGCCCAGGTTTACAAGCTGGTTGATCGCCGTTCCACCGAATGCGGTCATCCAGAGCACGGAAACTAGAGAGGGCACGAGCAGGACCGCGATGAGGAACTCGCGCACGGTGCGCCCACGACTGACCCGGGCAATGAACATGCCGACGAAGGGCGACCAGGAAATCCACCACGCCCAATAGAACGACGTCCAGCCCTGGCTGAAGTTCGTATCGGTGCGGCCGAAGGGATTGGCTAGCGCCGGCAGGTACTCCAGGTAGGAGACCAGATTCTTGAAGAAGCCGGCAAAGATCGACAGCGTCGGCCCAACCGCCACAATGAAGAAAAAGAGCACCAGAGCCAGTGCCATGTTGATCTCTGAAAGCCGCTTGACCCCCTTATCGAGCCCGGCCACGACAGAGAGCAGAGCAATTGCAGTGATGCCGACGACGAGCAGCACCTTCGACGCATCGCCTTCCGGAACGCCGAAGAGGTATTCCAGGCCTGCGTTCGCCTGCTCCGCGCCCAAGCCCAGGGAGGTGGCAAGACCAAAGAGGGTGGCAAAGACGGCTAAGGTATCGATGACATGGCCCGTCCAGCCCCACACCCGCTCGCCGAAAATCGGGTAGAAGATGGACCGCATCGAAAGCGGCAAGCCCTTGTTGAAGGAGAAGAGCGCCAGCGACAGGGCGACAATCGCGTAGATCGCCCAGGGATGCAGGGCCCAGTGGTAGATCGTGGCGGCCATACTCAACCGCCAGGCTTCCTGCACGTTTCCAGGCGCGCCTCCCAGGGGAGCCCAGCTTTCCGGAGTGCCGGCATCTTCCGCAACGGCAGCACCGAAATGCCCCAAGGGCTCTGACACACCGTAGAACATCAGGCCAATGCCCATGCCAGCGGCAAAGAGCATCGAAAACCAGCCGGCATAGCCGAAGTCGGGCGTCGCTTCCGGTCCGCCGATCCGGACCTTCCCGAGGGGCGATACAAGAATTCCGATGGTCGCCAGAACGAAAATGTTTCCGGCGAGCATGAAAAACCAATCGAAGTTGGAGGTGACCGCCGAGCGCAGCCAACTGAAAAGCGCGCCCGCGTGATCGGGCAGAGCCAAGGTAATGAACACGAAGGCGACGATGGTCAGCCCCGAAATAACAAAAACGGGGTTATGAATGTCGAGGCCGAACGGGCCGATCTGGGGTTGAATATTATCTTGTCCGACTTCGTAGTCGGTCTCAATGATGTCTGTGGGTCCCTCTGGCGCAGGTTGCGCTTCTTCATCCGCCATCCGTGACCTCCCCTTTCATTTTCTTCCTAGTTCGTTCGCTAATCGTTGCATTAGATCGGATCGGCTGCTCCTCCTCGTTCCATTAGGGCGTCGGTGCTTATAACTTTGTCCCGTTTTGTGGTTCTACAACGACCCTTTCTTTAACATCAAGATGTAATGCGGGCCGCTGAAAGTCTCCGCTGAGCCACCACAAGCATCATGGGAACAGTGCAGCGCTTCCCACTGTTGGCACAACGAACTGAGATGTTCGGAGGACGACATGAACCTCTCCAACAAACGTATCGCCATTCTTGCCAATGATGGCTTTGAGCAGAGCGAATTATTGGAACCACTCAACAGGCTGAAGGAATCTGGCGCGACTGTCGAGGTGGTCTCGCCTTCCGAGGGAAGCATTCGCGGTTGGAACAAGGATGATTGGGGCGAGTCCGTGCCCGTAGACCGCGCGGTTACGGCGGCCAACGTCGATGATTTCGACGCGCTTATCCTCCCAGGCGGCCAGATAAACCCGGACCTGCTGAGGACTGATCAGTCAGCTGTGGATTTCGTGCGGCGTTTCGCAGAAAGCGGGAAGCCGGTCGCCGCCATCTGTCATGCGCCCTGGCTTTTGATCGAGGCGGATCTGCTGCGAGGTCGCAGGGTCACGTCCTATCACTCGATCAGGACCGACGTCCGCAATGCTGGCGGCAACTGGGTAGACGCGGAAGTTGTTGTAGACGAGAACCTGGTAACGAGCCGCTCACCAGATGACCTTCCTGCCTTCATCCGCCAGGTCACGAAAATGCTGGCGGGCGCAGGATGATTCAGACTATCAGCCAGGCCACGATCATACCGAGAATGACGAGCGTCAGGCTGATGTGCAGTATCCACCGGTTCTTGCCTGTTGTCGCTCCTTGCCGCGCAGGAGTGCGGCTCTTTTCGACCGAATAGTCCTCGTGGGGCTCTGGTTCATGCTCTGGCGGCTGGTTGCTCATGTGACATCCTGCATCTAGTCGGGCTTGTCCGAGCAACAGATGACGGCGGCGGAGGGTTCCTGCCAATTTCCACTCAATATCGATCCGTGGCAACTTGTGGCCAGGTCGGTTCCAATAAATGCACCTGGCAGGCAAGGATCAGAGATCCCAGCTTCTGCTGACACAGACTTCACTTAAGGAGTGAAAGCTTGATGCGCGTCGACGGCAAGATCAGTGCAGGTTATGCCATCGTCTGTAACTGTGGGGCGGCCTTCGCGGTGGAGCGCTTGGGTGTTGCCGTTGAATGTCCGGAGTGCGGACATACCAAGTTGGGCGTTGATATCGCTGCCGAGTATTATCTTGACACCAGCCGGCCTGTTACCCGGCGCAGCCGCGTGCCGGTCCTGAGAGGTGCGACGGGCTAGGCTCAAGGAACGACAGCGAAGCGTGCGATTACTCCCCGGTGTGCCGCATGGGCATCGTTGACGCGGGGCGGCGGACGGGTAGATTGCGGCCATGCTGCAACAACACTCTTCCGTGCGAATCCGTCCCGCAGAACGCGCTGACGCGGAGCGGCTCGCTTCTATGATACGTTCTCTCGCCCTTCACGAAGGCAAGCGAGATGTGGACCACATCACCTGCCGTGCAGTGGAGGACTGGTTTTTCGGACCAGAGCCGCTCTGCAGCGCGATGCTGGCCGAATGGCGCGGGGAAGTGGCGGGCTATATTGCCTGGTACCCGATCTTCTCTCCCTTCAAGGGCAGCCGAGTCTTTCTGGTCGAGAACCTGTGGGTGGAGGAAACCGCCAGAGGCAGCGGCTCAGGCCGGGCGCTGCTCCAGGCGCTGGCACGGAAGGCCCAGCAGCAGGGTATCCCGCGATTGGAACTTAACGTGCGTGCCGACAATGAAAGTACGCGCCGCTTCTACAGCAAGCTCGGTTTCATCTATCCAGGAGAACACGTCTGCCGGATCGAGGACGCGGCCATGACGCGCCTTGCCCACGGACCGGAAGCGCTTTTGGAGCCGTCCGCCCCGCGCTGAGCGCGGAGCGCGCTTGCATCCTTGGCCCTTGACGCCTTTGGGGCCAGCTTATTTGCTGACTTTGCTTTTTAATTCGCTAGGAGTCACCCCGTGTCCGCACCGCCGAAAGCCGAGGGCGCGCCAGTCACCGACAAGTCACAACTCATCGAGTGGTTCGCTTCCGGCAGCAAGCCTCGCGAGGCTTGGCGCATCGGCACCGAACACGAGAAGTTTGTCTTCACGCATCGTGATTTGAAGCCCGCTCCCTATGAGGGCGAGGCCTCTATCAGAGCGGTCCTCGAAGGCCTGGCAGAACGCTTTGGCTGGACACCGGTCGAAGAGAGCGGCCGTCCCATCGCGCTTTCGAAGAACAAGTGCAGCATCACTCTGGAGCCCGGCGGGCAGTTTGAACTGTCCGGCGCACCGCTCCGCACGCTTCATGAGACCTGTGCCGAGGTGAATCGCCACCTGGCCGAGGTGAAAGAGATCTGCGAACCGATCGGCGTGGGGATGCTGGGCTTGGGGTTTGCCCCAACCTGGACTCGCGAGGAAATGCCGTGGATGCCCAAGGGGCGCTACGAAATCATGAAGCGCTACATGCCGACCAAGGGCCAGCTCGGGTTGGACATGATGCTGCGTACCTGTACGGTGCAGACCAACCTTGATTACCTCGACGAGGCCGACATGGTGCGCAAGTTCCGCGTCAGTCTCGCCCTTCAGCCAGTAGCCACGGCGCTCTTCGCCAACTCCCCCCTTACAGAGGGCAAGCCCAATGGCTTCAAGTCATTTCGAAGCCACGTCTGGACGGATACCGACCCCGATCGCTGCGGCATTCTACCGTTCGTCTTCGAAGAGGGCTTCGGCTTCGAGCGGTGGGTAGACTATCTGCTCGACGTTCCGATGTATTTTGTCTACCGCGACGACAAGTACCTTGATGCCTCCGGAATGTCTTTCCGGGATTTCATGGCTGGCCGGCTGCCTCTCCTGCCCGGCGAACTTCCACGCATCAGCGATTGGGCCGATCACGTCACCACGGTATTCCCGGAAGTCCGGCTGAAGAAATATCTCGAGATGCGCGGCGCCGACGGCGGTCCTTGGCGTCGTCTTTGTGCGCTGCCCGCGCTTTGGGTCGGCCTGCTCTACGACGACGCGGCTTTGGATGCCGCGGAAGCGCTGGTCGCAGACTGGAGCTCCGAGGATCATGCACAGCTGCGCGCCGAAGTTCCCCGCCAGGCACTACATACGCCTTTCCATGGCCGGCCGCTGATCGACTTGGCCCGCGAGGTTCTCGACATCGCCGCGCTGGGATTGAAGAATCGTCAAGAGCTCAATGGCGAAGGAATGGACGAGCGCCTCTTCCTGGAAGTTCTTCGCGAAATCGTCGAATCAGGCCGCAGCCCAGCCGACGCTCTGCTGGAGGATTTCATGGGTCCGCTGAACGGCGATCCCCGAAAACTCTTCGAGCGCTACCAGTATTAGAGCAGATCGCGCCAAATCAGATTCACGAAGTGATCCGATTTGGCGCGTGAATCTGCTCTATCTATTTGATGTAGACCGGATTCACGCGTTTGACTGAATCCCAAAGTGGTTCAGATCAAACGCGATCCGGTCTAGGGCCTGTTGAGGTTCATCGCGCGTTTTCCACGGCAGCTGCCAAGTGGATCATGGCGCTGAAGCTTGAGTCAGTTTTGTCGGATCTCATGGCGACCCGCTTGAACTCCTTGAGCCTGCAGCGAGCTCCCTTGCTTCTTGCGCGGCCTGTGTGCTTCAGGCGACCTGCGCTGCGTGCGACTAGTAAATTCTCCCGAGGTCAGCACCGCCCAAGCGATGCGGGTGGTCTTGGCGGTTTGCGCAAGAACCGCGACCTTCCCAGGCCGGCGGCCAAAATGCGGCGCTGCCAGGTGGTCCCGCAATCATCACGCAGGCGCACTTGGCGCATCACCGTACTGGCACCCAAGGCGAACTCAAGCGGTGGTTCAATCCCATTGTGATCAGCAGCCGCATTCCTCGGAGCAACCTTATCCGATAGCTTGCAAGGAAGTTCGCAAGCTTTGTTGCAATGCTTTGGCTGGCGTCAGGGGTTAGGGCGCCTCGGGGTGAATGCCCGGGGCAAGAGTTCATCGAGGCGCGACTGAGGATGGCCTGTGGCGATGGCTTTGAGTGTGTCGCGCAGGTAGGTGTAGGGATCGACGCCATTAAGCTTACAGGTCTCGACCAGTGAAGCGCGTGCCCAGCTGGCGCCGCCTTCGTCGTGATCGCAAAAGAGTGCGTTCTTCCG
>JAJUFM010000132.1 GCA_029265995.1 Rhodospirillaceae bacterium
GGGCCGTCGAAGTGTCCCGCGCGAATGCGGCGTCGCACCGCCTGCACCTTGTCAAGTGATGATGGGCCAAAGCTTTCCATAGCAACGCCTCCTGCCAGCGAAGGTCGCTTAGCCGCAAGTTCCTGTCCAGCGCCAATCATTGCCGAGGCCATTGGGTTCTGTCCGAGGGCGCCGAGCTCTGCCACCCACAGGGCCGCGAGGCATCGGGCAAATTCACGCATCCAGGCGCACCAGGGTTCCCACCCGGCCTTCAAGTATGGCGCGGGCATCTTCCAGGCGGCCAATGCCGGCGACGCGGCCCGGGCGGGCGGCAAAGTCGCAGGCGGCCTTCACCTTGGGGCCCATGGAGCCCGCGGCGAACGTCATGCCGCCGAGCTCCCGCGGCGTGATCTCGCGGATGGGCCGCTGATCGGGCGTGCCCCAGTCCTGATAGACCGCCTCTACGTCGGTCAGCATGAGAAAGGCTTCGGCCTCGAGTTCCCGTGCCAAGAGGCCGGCGGCAAGGTCCTTGTCGATCACCGCCTCGATGCCCTCCAGGTCCCCCTGGGCGTTGCGGATGACGGGGATGCCGCCTCCCCCCGCACAGATGACGATCACACCTTGTTCGACCAGGATGCGGATGGCCTCGATCTGGGTGAAGGTTTGTGGCGCCGGCGAGGGAACCACGCGCCGCCACTTGCCCGGGCTTTCCTCTACCAGGTGCCAGTCCTGATGTTCGTGGCGCACCCGCTGCGCCGCCTCGGTGGAATAGACGGGGCCGATCGGCTTCTCGGGCTGCTGGAAGGCAGGATCGGCAGGATCTACTTCCGTTTGGGTGAGGAGCGTCGCGCAGCGTGCATCGCCCGGCAGAGCGTTGGTCAGCTCCTGCTCCACGAGGTAGCCGATCATGCCGACGCTCTCGGCGCCGAGGATGTCCAGCGGATAGGGATCTACCGCTTCGAAGGCTGAAGCCTGGAGCGCCAGCAGACCGACCTGAGGGCCATTCCCGTGCGCCACGATGATCTCGTGCTCGCGCGCCAACTCCGCCAGCGCAATTGCCGCGCGGCGGACGTTTCCCCGCTGAACCTCGGCGGTCATGGGCTCGCCTCGCTTCAGGAGAGCGTTGCCGCCAAGTGCAACCACCACCCGCATCTCAGCCTCCTATTGTCGCGACAAGCACGGCCTTGATCGTGTGCATGCGGTTCTCTGCCTGATCGAACACGATGGAGGCCTTCGATTCAAAGACCTCTTCAGTCACCTCCATGCAGTCGATGCCATACTTCTGAAAGATGTCCTCACCGATCTCGGTCTCGCGGTTATGAAACGCTGGCAGGCAATGCATGAACTTCGCATGGGGGTTTCCCGTGGCTGCCATGATCTCCGAGGTGACGCGGTAGGGCGTCAGCAGCTCGATCCGCTCTTCCCATACGGACTCCGGCTCTCCCATAGAGACCCACACGTCGGTGTAGACGTAGTCACAGCCCTCCACCGCTTCCCTCGGGTCTTCCGTCAGAGTGATCTGGCCGCCGGTCTCCGCAGCGATATTGCGGCAGTGGTCTAGCAGTTCCGCATTGGGCCAACAGGCCTTTGGAGCGGCCAAACGGATATCCATGCCGATAAGGGCCGCTCCGGACATGAGGGAATTGCCCATGTTGTTGCGGGCATCGCCCAGGAAGCAGAAACTGATCTGGGAGAGGTGCTTGCGGACGTACTCCCGCATTGTCAGGAAGTCCGCCAGGATCTGGGTCGGGTGGGCCTCGTCCGTCAGGCCGTTGTAGACGGGTACGCCGGCGTATTGAGCCAACTCCTCCGCCATCGTCTGGCCAAAGCCGCGATACTCGATGGCGTCATAGACGCGTCCCAGCACACGCGCGGTGTCCTTCATGGACTCCTTCTTGCCAATCTGTGTGCCGGTTGGGCCCAGATAGGTGACATGAGCGCCCTGGTCATAGGCGGCCACCTCAAAGCCGGTCCGCGTGCGAGTGGAATCCTTCTCGAAGATCAGCGCGATGTTCTTGCCCTTGAGCTTCGGCTGCTCGTAGCCGCCATATTTCGCCTGCTTGAGAGCAGCGGCTTGGCGAATGAGAAAGCGGAGTTCGTCCGGGCTAAAGTCGAGGAGCTTGAGAAAGCTGCGGCCGTGCAGGTTTACAGGCATGCTCTCGTTCCTTTCTTGCTCTTATGAGGTTCAAGCAGGATCGCGGATGAGGGGGCAGGTCATGCAGTGACCGCCGCCGCGGCCGCGCCCGAGCTCCGCCCCAGGAACCGTGATGACTTCCACTCCCGCCTTGCGCAGCTGGGTATTGGTGTAGACGTTGCGGTCGTAGGCCACGACCACGCCTGGCTCGAGGGCGATGACGTTGTTGCCGTCGTCCCACTGCTCGCGTTCGCGCACGTAAGCATCCCCCGCCGTCTCGACGACGCGTAACTTCTTCAGGTCCAGCGCTTCGGCGACGACCTCCGTGAAGTGCGCCTCCTCGTGGCGCACGTCGATGGTGCCTTCCTTTTCGCCGGGCCGCAGCGAGTAGGTTTCTATGCCGTCGACGATGCCAGCGAAGGCCGTGACGAGGTCGCGGTCACAGAAGGTAAAGACCGTATCGAGATGCATGCTGCGCCGCTCGATGGGAAGCCGCGCCACGATCACCCGCTCCGCCCCACCTTGCGCAAAGAGCGCACGTGCGATCTGCCCGACGGCCTGCGGCGTGGTGCGTTCGCCCATGCCGATGAGCACGGTTCGCTTGCCGATCGGCATGATGTCGCCACCCTCTGCGGCGGCCATGCCGAAGTTGAGGTCCGGATCACCCCACCAGACGGGGAAGCCTGCGTCCCGGAAATCCGGGTGGAAGCGATAAATGGCCGTGATGTTCGTGGTTTCCAGCTGGCGGGCGTTCCAGCGCATGGGATTGAGGGTAACCCCTTCGTAGATCCAGCAGGTCGTGTCGCGCGTGAAGAGGTGGTTGGGCAGGGGCGGGAGAATGAACTCCTCCGGCTCCAGCACCGAGGCCAGCACGCTGTTGGGCTTGATCGGCAGTTCCGCCCTGCTCAGGCCGCCGATCAGGATGTTGGACAGGCTGTCGGCGTCGACTTCCATGAGGTAGGCATGAAGGTCGTCTGCCAGGCCGACCCCGACGTTGTTGTCGCTGATCCGCCGGTCCAGCAGCCAGCGGCGTGCTTCCGGGATTTTCATCGTTTCGGTCAAGAGGTCGCGCAGGAAAACCACCTCGACACCGCGATGACGCATGGCGTCGACAAAGGTGAGATGCTCAACGCGCGCCTGCTTGACCCAGATGACATCGTCGAAAAGGAGTTCCTCGCAATTCGCAGGGGTCAGCCTGGAGAGGGCGGTTCCCGGTCGGTGCACAAGCACGCGACGCAGCTTGCCGACTTCCGAATGGACTCCGTAGGTCAGGTTCATCATTGATCTCCTTAGAGCAGCGTGGCGATGCTGAGGCTCGCCATGATGATGACGGTGAGAATGAGCAGGAGCGGCCAGGTAAAGCGCAGCCACCGCTCGTAGGGCACGCGCGCTATGGCGAGCGCGCCCATGACCACCGCAAAGGTTGGATTGATGAGATTCACCAGGCCGTTGGCGGACTGATAGGCGGTCACCACGAGGTGACGCGCGACGTCAGCGAAATCTGCAACCGGCGCCAGGATGGGCATGCTGAGCACGGCAAGGCCGGAGGAAGAGGGCACGAAAAAGGAAAGTCCCACCTGTAGCCAGTAGATGACGTTGATGAACATCACCTCCGGCAGCCCAGCGACTGCGAGTTCCGCCCAGTGCAGGATCGTGTCGGTGATCTGCCCGTTGTCCATGACGACAACAATTCCACGCGCCAGGCCGATGATGAGCGCTACGCCCATCAGGTCACGCGCGCCGGCCAGGAAGGATGCGACGAACTGCTCCTCGCCCGGGCGTGCTATGAAGCCGACCAGGATCGCCGCCCCCAGGAACAGGGCAGTCATCTCGCCCATCCACCAGTCGGCGAAAAGTACGCCCCAGACCATGACCACGAAGGTCAGCGCAAAAACCGCCAGGACCACCTTGTGCAACGTGGTGAAGTCGGAAAGCTGGCCGCTGCTTTGGCCGGTAAGAAAATGGCGCTCCAGTTCCTCCTTGCGGTCATGAACAAGCGACCGCGAAGGATCGAGGCGGACCTGCTCGGCGTAGCGCATGACATAGAGCACGCAGGCCAACCAGCAGAGCCCCAGGATGATGAGGCGCAGAGCAAGACCCTGGGTGAAGGCGATCCCGGCTGCGTCGGAAGCTATTACCGTAGCAAAGGCATTGACCGTGGAGCCAAGGACGCCAACGCCCGCGCCCAGCATGATCACTGCCACAGCCGTAACCACGTCGTAGCGCGCCGCCAGCATGATGGGGATGAGCAGCGGGTAAAAGGCCAGCGTCTCTTCCGCCATCCCATAGGTGGTGCCGCCAAAGGCAAAGACCGCCATCAACACGGGGATCATCCACTTCTCCCGCCCTCGGAGGGAGATCATGGCGCGTGCTATTCCGGCTCTAATCGCGCCGGTTGACGTAACCACGCCGATGAAGCCACCAATGACGAGCACGAAAAGGGCAATGTCGATTGCATTGGCTTCATAACTGACAGGATCGTAGAAGCCCGCGATCGGAGCCATCAGCACGTCGATCAGGCCCTGCGGATTGGCCTCGGTCTCGTGATAGGTGCCGGCCACGGGCGCCATACGCCCAAGATCTTCGTTCAGGACTCTTTCGTATTGCCCCGCCGGAATGATCCAGGTCAGTACGGCAACCAATACGATGAGCCCGAAGAGAATAGTGAAGGCTGTCGGGAACTTTAGACGCCGACCCTCACCGCTTTTTGTTTCCTGGGACATGTTTGCCTCTCCGCCATGGATGGGCGGCTCGACGCGCGCAAACAGAGCAAGTCCGGTCGCGCTCGAGAGAAGGTCAATCCCAGTAGATCGCAACCGGCAGTAGCTGCTCCTTGCCGCTACAGCGCGAACAGGCCGCCGCCTGCTCATAATGTGGCACGAGGCGGCGACCTGTTGTTTGCGTTATGTCAAGGAAACGCAGATGGTGGTCGAATTATTTAGGCAGGTAGACTGAGCAGGAAGTCCTCAAGGGGCATTTCCCGGCGTGGGCGGGGAGGGGCGCCGGCAACGGCTCCGGCATAAAGATACGCGATGATCTCGTCATCCGGCTCCAGTCCGAGCGCCTGATGTACTCTCGTATCACGCGCGGCAGCACCGGTCTTCCATTGGCAGCCCCAGCCCTGAGCATGCATCGCGAGCATGATGGAAAAGGCTGCGCTTGCCACGGCTTGCCGCTGTTCGTCAGCCGGGATCTTCGGATGATCCGGCTGCAGCCGTGCCACGACCGTGATGATCAAGGGAGCCCGCAGCGGCTTTGCCCTTTCCTTCTCCAACAGGCTTTCGGGAGCCTCCGGATCGCGCGCCGCCAGCGCCTCGGCCATGGCTTCTCCCAGCTGCTCGCGCTGTTGGCCTTCCAACAGCAGGAACCGCCACGGGCGCAATCTGCCGTGGTCAGGAGCACAGAGAGCTGTCTCGAGGGCCTGGCGAACCACCTCCCTCGGCGGAGCGTCCGGGCCGAGGGCAAGGGGAGATCGGCGGGTTGTAAGAGCTTCTAGTGTATTCATACCAATTACATAGCAGCTGTAGATGCTGCCTTCCAGCCGACTCCCTGGCGCCGACGGCGTTGAACACGCGGGGTTCATGGTCAAGGATCAAGACCGGCAGAGGCTGCAGAGAGAGTTTCATGGATGACATCGACTACATAACGATTCAAGGCCACCGATTGGAGTACCGCCTGCTCCCTGGCCGGCCTGATGCGCCTGTCGTGGTGTTACTCCACGAGGGGCTGGGCTCTATTGGCCTCTGGCGCGACTTTCCGGAGAAGCTGGCCACTCTCACCGGCTGCAGGCTTCTTGTCTGGTCACGCTATGGCTATGGGCGCTCGGACACACTTGCCGCACCACGTCCGCTGGATTATCTGCACGATGAGGCTCTGCAGGCGCTGCCCGAGTTGCTGGAGAAACTTGATGTTCCGCGCCCCCTGCTGGTCGGGCACTCCGATGGAGCCACCATCGCTCTGCTTTATGCTGCCCATAGCCCGCAACCGCCCGTAGGCGTGGTGGCGATAGCTCCCCACGTCTTTGTTGAAGATGTCGCGATCGAGGGGATACGTCGTGCGGGAGAGGCCTTCCACAGCGGCGGGTTGGCGGAGCGGCTGGCACGGCATCATAAGGATGCAATCTCTACCTTCGCGGGCTGGCACGACACCTGGCTGCACGAGGATTTCCGCGACTGGAACATCGAAGACTGCCTGTCGCGGATCAGGGCGCCCCTGCTACTGGTGCAGGGGGAAGAGGATGAGTATGCCACTCTTGCCCAGCTCGATGCCATAGAAGGCAGGGTCTCCGGGCCGGTCGAGCGCATAGTTCTGCCCGCTTGTGGGCACAGCCCTCACCGGGAACGGGAAGTCGGAACGTTGAAGGCGATCGCGGATTTTGTAGCGCAGGTCGAGCGTTCCGCTTATTAGCCTCGAAGGGCTGCTCCTTCAGCCAAGCGCACCACCTCTTCCGGGGTATAGCCTGCCTCGCGCAGCCTTTTGATCGACAGGGCATCCTGGCGCTTTGCCAGGCGCTGGCCGCGTTCGTCGACCACCATAGAATGGTGATGCCAGCGAGGAACAGGAAGGCCGAGGAGCTCTTGAAGAAGGCGGTGCAGGTGTGTGGCGTGGAAAAGGTCTTCGCCTCGGGTGACGAGCGAAACGTCCTGAGCGGCGTCGTCGATCACGACTGCCAGATGATAGCTGGTCGGCATCTCCTTACGCGCCAGCACCACATCACCAAGCATCTCTGGTCGGGCCACCTGATCACCGGCAGTCAAGTCCCGCCAGGTAAGTTGGCTGCAACGACGCAGCGCTTCCTGCATGTCGAGCCGCCATGCATGAGGCTCTCCGGCTGCGATTCGGGCATCCCGTTCAGACCAACTCAGGCGCCGACAGCTGCCTGGGTATAGAGGGCCTTCCGGACCATGGGGCGCGCGGTCAGCGCGTTTGACTTCTTCCGCGATCTCGCGCCGCGTGCAGAAGCAAGGATAGAGAAGCTCCATCTCCCGCAAGCGACGGAGGGCTGCCTCATACTCCTGTAGATGTTCGGACTGTCGTCGCAGCGGCGCCGACCATTGCACATTCAGCCAGGCCAGATCTTCCAGTATACCCTGCTCGAACTCGACGCGGCAGCGTGTA
>JAJUFM010000183.1 GCA_029265995.1 Rhodospirillaceae bacterium
GCGACCTTGAGAACCTCTTCACCCTTCTGCCAGTTGCAGGGGCAGAGTTCATCGGTCTGAAGAGCGTCGAGGATACGCAGGGTCTCCTGCGGGTTACGGCCGACGCTGAGGTCGTTCACCGAAACGTGGCGGATGATGCCTTCCGGATCGACGATGAAGGTGGCACGCAGGCACACGCCCTCGTTCACATCGAGGATGCCGAGCTCGTTGGAGAGCTCACGCTTCAGGTCAGACAGCATCGGGAACTTGAGATCCCGCAGGTCTTCGTGATCGCGCTTCCACGCCAGGTGCACGAACTCGCTGTCGGTGGACAGACCGAGGATCTGGGCATCGCGGTCCTCGAACTCTTCGTTCAGAGCAGAGAAGGCGGCAATCTCGGTCGGGCAAACGAAGGTAAAGTCCTTCGGCCAGGCAAAGAGTACGAGCCACTTACCTTCGTAGCTCTTGTCGTTGAGTTCAACGAAGGCCTCGCTCGGGGACTTCGGCTCGCCCGGAGGGACAGCCTGAAGGTTGAAGGAGGGGAGTTTCTGACCAACGGTAAGCATGAGAGTTCCCTTCTGTCGGTGGTTCACTACGCAGGGCTGCGCGCTGCGTCATGCCAAGTAGATGTTATAAATTTTAGAACGCGTCTAAAGAGCGCTAGTGAGGAGATAGCGAGACAGTGTCGCTTCGTCAAGCAAATTTCGGAATGGTATCCGGCGCGCGCCACTTGCGCTAACAGCAGCTGACAGCCGGTTTGCTCACCCGCTTACTCTGGCAGCAGGCTGTCCAGAACACTACACTCTAGTTATGTCTGATAGCGCCGCTTTCCACCCCCTCGGGGGTTCCAATGCCATTCTGCCGCTTCCGGGCTCTGACTCGCCAGCCTTGCAGATCCAATCGGAATATCAGCCGGCTGGTGACCAGCCCCAGGCCATTGCCGAACTGACCGAAAACCTGCTGCAAGGCGAAAGGGATCAGGTCCTTCTGGGGGTCACCGGTTCAGGCAAGACCTTCACCATGGCGCATGTGGTTCAGAACGTGCAGCGGCCGACCCTCGTCCTGGCGCCCAACAAGACGCTCGCCGCCCAGCTCTATGCGGAGATGAAGTCCTTCTTTCCGAACAACGCGGTAGAATACTTCGTCTCCTACTACGACTACTATCAGCCGGAAGCCTACGTCCCGCGCACCGACACCTACGTCGAGAAAGAATCCTCGATCAACGAGCAGATCGACCGGATGCGTCACTCGGCGACCCGGGCGCTTTTCGAGCGCCGGGACGTCCTGATCGTTGCCTCGGTCTCCTGCATCTACGGCATCGGATCGCCTGAGACCTATGCCACCATGACCCGCACCATCAAGGAAGGGGAAACCCTGGACCGCAAGGTCCTGCAGCGCCAGCTCACGGAGCTGCAGTACAAGCGCAACGACCTGAACTTCGTGCGCGGCACCTTCCGGGTGCGCGGCGACACCCTGGAAGTCTTTCCGGCGCACTATGAGGACCGAGCGTGGCGCGTTTCCCTCTTTGGTGACGAGGTTGAGGCGATTCACGAGATCGATCCGCTGACCGGGGAGAAGACCCAGGCGCTTAAGGAAATCAAGATCTACGCTAACAGCCACTACGTGACGCCACGGCCGACGCTTATTCAGGCGGTGGAGCAGATCAAGCGGGACCTCAAGATCCGCCTGGACGAGTTCGTCGCCGCCGGCAAGCTGCTGGAGGCCGAGCGCCTGCAGCAGCGAACGCAGTTCGACCTGGAGATGATCGAGGCGACCGGCTCCTGCGCCGGCATCGAGAACTATTCCCGCTATCTTTCCGGGCGCAAGCCTGGAGAACCGCCGCCGACCCTCTTCGAATACTTGCCCGAAGATGCCTTGCTGATCGTGGATGAGAGCCACGTTACCATTCCTCAGCTTGGCGGCATGTACCGCGGAGACTATGCCCGCAAGTCGACCCTCTCGGAGTATGGCTTCCGCCTGCCCTCCTGCATCGACAACCGGCCACTGAAGTTCGAGGAATGGGATCTGATGCGCCCACCCACCGTCTACGTCTCGGCGACCCCGGGCAAGTGGGAACTGGAGCGCACCGGCGGCGTCTTCGTGGAGCAGGTGATCCGCCCCACCGGCCTGATCGACCCGCCGTGCGAAGTACGTCCCACCGAGCATCAGGTAGACGAGGTCATCGCCGAGTGCCGAGCCACCATCGAGCGGGGCGGCCGAATCCTCGTGACCACGCTCACCAAGCGCATGGCCGAAGACCTGACGGAGTATCTTCACGAGGCTGGCCTCAAGGTGCGCTACATCCACTCGGACGTAGACACCCTGGAGCGCATCGAGATCATTCGCGATTTGCGCCTGGGCGTCTTCGACGTGCTCGTCGGCATCAACCTCCTGCGGGAAGGGCTCGACATACCGGAGTGCGCCCTGGTCTGTATCCTCGATGCCGACAAGGAGGGCTATCTGCGCTCCACCACGTCCCTGATCCAGACCATCGGACGCGCAGCACGAAACCTCGACGGCCGGGTGCTGCTGTTCGCCGACAAGATCACGGACTCCATGCAGCGTGCCCTGGACGAGACGGAACGGCGGCGGGAAAAGCAGCTCGCCTACAACGAAGAGCATGGCATCACCCCGCAAAGCATCCGCAAGCAGATCGCTGATATCCTCGCCTCGGTCTATGAGCGCGATCATGTCACTGTAGGCACCGGCGACGCCGAGCGCCCCGAGCTCGTCGGCCACAACCTAAAGGCCTATATTCGCGACCTGGAGGAGCGGATGCGCGCCGCCGCAGCAGACCTGGAGTTTGAGGAGGCCGCGCGGCTGCGCGACGAGATCAAGCGCCTGGAAGCGAGCGAACTGGAATTGCCGACAGAGGGTACTCCCGCCGGTTTTGCCGCCAAGGTGGCCAAGGCCGATGCGGCGCAGAAATCCCGCAAGGGAAGAAGCAAGTCACAGGGCCGCAGACGCCGCGGCCCCTGACGCTTCACCGCATGTCCCAGGCGGCTACTCTGCTGCCAGTGGCTGCAGAGCCTCTCGCCGCTCGGCCAGGGCCTGTCGCAGGATCTGCGAGGCACTGCTGAGGAAGAGGCCAGACATGATCCCCGCCACCAGTAGATCTGGCCAGGCGGAGGCCGTTCCGAATACCCCAAGGGCTGCGATCATCACCGCGACGTTGCCGATGGCGTCATTACGCGAACAGAGCCAAACCGATCGAATGTTGGCATCCCCCTCTCGCCACCGCATCAGCAGAAGCAAGCTCCCCAGATTGGCGCCCAGGGCAAGGATCCCGAAGAGCCCCATGACATGAGCCTCGGGGATCGGACCCTGCCAAATGCTCCAAAGTGTACTTCCTGCAACCCACAAACCAAGCACCAGCAGGCTTAGTCCTTTGAAGAGGGCGGCGCTCGACCGTACCAGGAGGGATCGCCCGATGACCGCTAGGGTAATGGCGTA
>JAJUFM010000048.1 GCA_029265995.1 Rhodospirillaceae bacterium
AAACTGCCCGGTTGCATCCTTGTGCTTGGCCAGGTGGGCCCGATTAAGCACCGCCAGGATGCGGCCAACGGGGCGGCCATCCCGGAGCGCAACCCACCCTTGAACGTCGTTCTCTCTTACGAAGACGCTGCGGCGCGGATTAAGCAGCAGGTCCAGGTCTTCGTCCAGCAGGCCCACCCAGTTCGGGTCATGCCCTTGGGCAACCCGGGCTGCCTCTCCGAAAGCCCTGATGTCGCGTCTGCTGCGGACAGGCCGAAGCTCCAGGCCCGGCGCAGGCGTCATGGCTCCGGCGTCTTGGGCATCGCCAGGCGGATCGCCAGTTCGCGCACGCTCCCGCCCTCGGATTGCAGGCGTGCCAGCTCTTCAGCGGTTACCGCAACGGCGTGGCGAATCTGCTGCTCTTCATGTTCGCTCGTCAGGAAGAAGCGCAGACGGGCGGATTTTTCAGGAACAGCCGGGTGGATGATGGGCAAGGCGTTGATGCCTCGCTCCAGCAAGCGCTGTCCAAGCTTCGTCGCAACTACGGAATTGCCGGTGATCACGGGGACCACCGAGAAGCCCTCGCTCGTCCCGACATCGAGCCCGGCGGCCCGAGCGGTTTCGAGGAAGAGCTGCCCGCGGGCCTGCAAGCGCGCGATTCGCTCCGGCTCGCGGAGCATGACCTGGATGGAGGCCAGAGCGGCGGCGGCAAGCGGGGGCGACATGCCAACGCTGAAGACGAAGCCTGGCGCAGTATACTTGAGATACTCCACGAAATCGGCGCGGCTGGCGATGTAGCCTCCGCAGGCGGAGAGAGTTTTGCTCAGCGTTCCCATCCAGAGGTCGACGTCTGTTGGGTCGATGCCGCATTGCTCTGCGATCCCACGTCCGCTCTTGCCGAGTACGCCGACGGAATGCGCTTCGTCCACCAGCAGGATGGCGTCGTGACGCCGCTTGATGTCGATGAAGGCAGCAAGGTTCGGGAGGTCCCCGTCCATGGAGTAGATGCCTTCGAGCAATATGAGGACACGCTCGTGACGGCGCCGCTGGTCCTGCAGGATCCGCTCGGCTGCTTCATGATCGTTGTGCGGAAAGGAAAGCCGACGAGCGCCGGAAAGGGCAGCCCCCTGAACCGCTGAGTTGTGGATCCAGGAATCATAGAGAATGAGATCACGCGGCCCCATGATATGGCCGATGGTGGTGACGTTGGTGGCGTGCCCGCTCACCATCACCACCGCGTCCTCTACCCCGTGGAGGTCAGCGAGTGCTTTTTCCAGTTCCCGGTGGATGGGGCGCTCGCCGGCCACCAGCCGGCTGGCCGAGGCGGAGGTGCCGTAGCGCTGCACGGCGGCTTCGGCGGCAGCCTTCACTTCCGGATGTCCGTTAAGACCGAGGTAGTTATAGGAGGCGAAGTTCAGGACCTCCCGCCCATTTATGGAGCTTGTGGCGCCAGCCAGGCCGTCGTGGCACTGAAAGAAGGGATTCTCCAGCTTCAGCATGTCCGCGGCGCCCTTCTGGAGCCGCATCTGGCGGAAGCCGGGGATGGAGTCCAGCCCATAGGAAGACTTCGCGCGGCCCGGTTGGGCCTCTGGCCTGGGCGCCTGGCTCTTGTTGGCACGGCGGTTGCGCGCGGCCAGAAGTTCCTCGACCAGTCGTTGCTTTGCCCGTGACGTAAAATCACTCACCCTAAGTTATCCTACCCGCGCTACTGGTCCACTGGCTGCTTCGCGTAGTGCTTCCACCTGCTCTTCGTCAAGGTGGCGTGCAGCCAGAGCCAGCGTCTCTTCTTCGTCGGCATTCGCTTCCTTGCCGCTGATCAAGCGTGCAGCCAGGCGGCTTGCTATGCCGCTGAGTGTGGCGCCATCAGAGAGCGACATCAGGGGGATTTCGATCTTCAGGCGCTGTTCAGCGGCCATGCGCAGTTCCAGGGCCATCAGGGAGTCCATGCCAAGCTCCGCCAGCGGACGGTCGCGATCGACCTCCTCATCGGACAGCCGTAGAATCCGAGCGACCTCATCGGCAAGCAGCTTGGCAATGAGTTGACTGGCGGCAGGCAGGTCCATGCCTTCGACCATCTTCTTCAGGTCGATCTGGCTTTCTGCCTCCGCGGCGCCGCTGCCGGCTTCCGCTACAAGCTCCCGGAAGCCACGTTGGGCAAGGATCGGCAATTCGCTGCTCGCCGCACGCCAATCAATGCGCGCATAGATCGGGCTGGCCGCCGCAGGCTCCTTGGCGCCGCGCAGCAAGATCTGTTCCAGACCTTGCAGCGCTTCTCGCGCGCTCAGCGATTGCCGGCCGAGACGGCGAGCGAGGGATTCGCTGACCTCCGCATGGCGTGCCAGGTAGCCTGCATCCCCGATGGCGCCCCAGGCGACAGCCAGACCCGGCAGCCCCTCAGCCCGCCGCTGACGCGCCAGGGACTCAAGGTAAGCGTTGGCCGCCACATAGTTTGCCTGGCCTGGATTTCCGACGGTGGTGGTCGCCGAGGAATAGAGAACGAAAAAGTCCAGTTCCAGATCGCGAGTCGCCTGATGGAGGTTCCAGGCGCCCTCGACCTTCGGGCGCAGCACCCGATCGAAGCGCTCGGATGACAGATTGTTCAACAGCCCGTCATCAAGAACCATTGCCGTGTGCAGCACGCCGCGTAACGGAGGCAGGTCCTCGCCGATCCGGCGAATCACCTTCTGCACCGCGTCGCGATCAGCGAGGTCACAGGCTTCGACAACCACCTGCGCACCGCGTGCGCGCAGGCGTTCCACACCGGACCTTGCCGCCTCGCTCGTGGCGCCGCTGCGCCCCAGCAGGACAAGATGGCGCGCGCCACGCTCGACCAGCCAAGCCGCCGTTTCCAGGCCAAAACCGCCTAGACCGCCTGCAACCAGGTAGCTGGCTTTGGCCGACAGGGTCAGATCCTTTTCGGTCTCCGGTAGCCGGCGTGCCTCCACTGGCGGCGCTGTCACGATGATCTTGCCGATGTGGCCCGACTGCTGCATCAGCCGGAAGGCTTGCACCACTTCCTGGTAGTCGAAGCGCCGATAGGGGAGAGGTCGTAGATGTCCCTCGCGGAACAGCTCCACCATTTCGCGGAACAGCCGGCTGGCGAGCTGCGGCCGATGGGTCAGAAGCTGGTCTGCGTCAATGCCGTAGAAGGAGATGTTCTGGCGGAAAGGCCGTAATCCCAAGCGGCTGCCGGCATAGAAGTCACGCTTGCCCAGCTCCAGGAAGCGACCAAAGGGCCGCAGGATCTGCAAGCTGCGCTCCATGGCCTCACCAGCCAGGGAGTTCAGGACAACATCGACACCTTCGCCTTCGGTGATCGCCAGGATCTGGTCGGCGAACTCAAGGCTTCGGGAATCGAGCACATGATCGGCGCCCAGGAGGCGCAGCAAGGCACGCTTTTCCGGAGAGCCGGCGGTGGTGAAGACTTCAGCGCCGCGCCACTTGGCGATCTGCAGGGCTGCGAGACCGACGCCACCGGCGCCACCGTGTAAAAGAACCCGCTCCCCAGGCTCGATCTGCGCCAAATGGAGGAGGGCGTAGTAGGCGGTGAAGAAGGTGCTGGGAATGGTCGCCGCTTCTTCGAAACTCAGATCGCCCGGAATGGGAGCGACGGCGCGTGTCGACACGGTTACATGGCTCGAGAAGCAGGCCGGCGCGAAGGCGAGGACACGCATGCCGGTCTGCATGCCCGTGACACCTTCGCCCACTGCCGTGATGACGCCGCTGCACTCCATGCCCAAGGTGGGGCCGGCGAAACCTTCTTCCAGCGCTTCTTCCGGCAGGAGGCCCATGGCCCACATTACGTCGCGGAAATTCAGGCCCGTGGCTGCGACCTCGATCTCGATCTCGTTCGGTCCGGGCAACCGGCGGCGCATCGGCGTCCAGGCAAGCTGATCCAGGGAGCCGCTGCGCCGCATGTCCAGTCGAAGCCCTGCTCCCTTGCGGCGATGGCTGTCGGATCTGCGCGCCAGTCCCCGTCGCAGTCGCAGTGCATGGCGACCGTGCTGGTTGAGGATCAGTTCCTTCTCAGTTGAAGGCGCCTGTACCTCGGCGACGAGCAACGCCGCCATCTCCTGCGGCGTATAACTCGGGGCGATGTCGAGCAAGCGGATCTCGGTTTCGGGGAACTCGTTGGCGGCGACCCGCCCAAATCCCCAGAGGGCCGACTGGATCGGCGCCTCTGCCTCATCTCCAGCAAGCTGCTGCATGGCGCCGGGCGCCACCAGCCACAGCCGGCCGCGCCGCCCGTCCAGGGCGCGCAGGATCGACAAGGTGCTGCTGCAACGCGCCTTCACCTTCTCCGTGGGCTGCTCCCCGCTCTCCAGGGCGCCGGCAAGATGCAGAACCTCAGGCGGCTCCGTGCTTTCGCCAGACAGCTCGGCCAGGCGGGCCGCCAGCTTTTCCGGATCGCTGCAGTCTTCTTCCTCTAACGACAGCAGCCGGCGGTCTTGCTTGCTGAAGGTCTCGGCTACCGCCTCGGCCAAAGCCGCGCCTGCGCCCTGGCTGTCTGCCACAAGGATAAGCGGAGCGCTGTGCCCGACCGGGGCGGAACGAACCGCGCGCACAGCATTGCGCGCGACCAGCAGGTTTTGCTCAGGCCCGGCCCCCTTCAAGGGCAGAAACTCGACGGATTGGAAGTCGCTTGCAATCAGCGCATTCTGCCAGGTGACGCCGTCCCTCAAGGGGCCGGACGCCTGTTCCGGACCATCTTCCGGCGACCACCAGCGAGGATCGACGCCGAATAGAATGTCCGTGAAGGCATTCGGCTCTGGCTCGACCGCGAGCAGCAGGCCCCCACCGGCCATGTAGCGTCGAAGGTTCGCAAGTTGCTCGACGTCTTGCACACTGCGGTGCAGGCCGGCCGCGCTGATGACCAGATCGTAGGGACCGTCCTCTTCCGGTCCATCAGAGCTCAGATCCAGCCCGCTTACCTGTAACCCTGGACGGGCGCCCAAGTTCATCTTCAGGCGCTCGGCTCGGTTCTTGTCAGGGTCGCTCGCGAGGTACTGAAAGCGTTCCTGCGGCATCCGCTGAAGCACCCGGCGGGTCAAGGCGCCACTACCAGCACCCAGCTCGAGGATGCGCAGAGGGCGATCTTCCGGCCAAGTTGCCAGGATATGTTCAATCTCGACCAGCAGCGCTGCAAAGGCGCTCTGGCTGGCAGGGGAGGCCTCCGCCAGCTGTTCCAGAAGCCCCGAGGCATAGGGCAAGCTCTCCGAAATGCCCTCTTCGCCGCGCAAGATATCCGGGAGCAGCTCTCTCAACCGCGCGGCCAGAGCCACCTCAGCAAGACGTTCCGGATGATCTACTGCCAGAACTTGCAGCAGGTCCTGCGCAGGAGGGTAGGGAGAGGTGCTGGCAAGCGTCCAGAGGCCCGCCTCATCCCGCTGCGCCGCGCTATCCTCTTCCAGGAGCTGCAGCAGGCGGCCAAAAAGGGGCTGGGCCTCCGCAAACAGCCGGCCATCCGCTACCAGTGCGTCTAGGCTGAAGGCTGCGCCGTCTGTACCAGCGATCTCATTGACCGCGCTTGAAGCGATGGCGCGCAGAGCGCCGTCGAGTAGGAGCCAGCTTTCTTCCGGCGTTTCCTCTTCCCCTCGCAGCAGCTCTGCCTGCTCGAGCGCGCGGCGCAGGGTCGCGGGTGGAGGCGTGGGGGAGCTATCTGCCTCGTTGAGCGAGGGGAGCGGCGAAGCGACAAAGCGAAATTCCAGATCCTGCTGGTGGCTTTCCTGTGCCATGGTCATGGCGCGGAAGCGGCAGTCGTCCAGGGCGACGGTGCAGGTTCCCGCTTCGTCGAACAGGCGGAAGTCGACGGCGATCGAGCGCGGCGACAGCGTTTGGACTTCGATCGTAGCCGTGGTCGGCGCCCCCCCTTCGGCACGACGACGAATTCGCCCGAAGCGAGCCGGCAGGTAGGTCGTACCACCCGGTAACTCCCCCGCGCGTGCCAGAAGGGCGAAGAGACCATGGAAGACGGCGTCCAAGCTTGTCGGATGCAGCAGGAAGGGGGCTGCGGGCAGCGCCTCGGAAGGCTCACCTGGCGAGAGCGTCAGTCTGGCCCGCCGCTCACTTTCGAGAGCTACCTCGGAAACCCGAGCAAAGGCTGGGCCGTAGTTAAGGCCAAAGCGCCGGGCAGTGTCGTAAATCTCCGCCGCCGGAAGGATTTGAAGCTTCTTTTCTTCCTGTTCCCGCGGTGCTGCGGTTTCCAGTTCGCGATGCGCCAGACGCGCAAGCCGTCCGCGGAGGTGCTGCGTCCAATTAGAGCCCGCTTCTCTGGAGCGGCTAAAGACCTCGAAGATCAGCCCGTCAGGCGAAAGACGTAGCTGCACCTCGCGCAGCCCTTGGTCGTCGAAGACAAGCGGCCGGAAGATTTCCATATCCTGGATTTCCAGATCGCCTGTCTCTAGCCACTGCGCTCCGGCGGCCAGAGCCATCTCCACAAAGCCTGCGGCAGGAAAGACCACCGACTCCTCGACCCGATGGTCCGCCAGGAAAGGCAGAAGGAAATGGTCGAGCTGAACTGTCCAGACGGGAATTTCGGGCCGGGCATTATAGCCGAGCAGTGGATGGTCGGGCTGGCTGCCGAGGAGATCCCAGGCTTCCTGGCTTCCTTCAAGCTGGAAGGTCTTACGCTGCCAGGGATAGTGCGGCATCTTCTGAACCGCTGGCGGCTCGCCGAAAAGTGCGGCCTCCTCGATCTTGGCGCCGGCTGCCACTGCGCGCGCCAGAACCGCTTGCACGGGATCTCTGTCCTTCGGTTCGTTGCGGTCGAAGCCAGGCAGGACGCGCCCCTTCACGTCGGCATGCCGCAGGCAGTCGTTTACGTAGCCCTGAAGGACTGGGCGCGGGCCGATCTCGACAAAGAGCTCAGCCGTTTCGCTCAGCTTCTCGATCGCTGCCGAGAAGCGCACCGGCTCCCGCACGTTGCGCCACCAGTAGTCACCCGTCAGGGCGCTGCCCTCGATCTCCGCGCCCGTGACAGTGGAGACGAAGGGAATGGTGGTCGCGCCTGGCGCCAGGTCCGACAGCGCCGCGAGCAGGGGCTCGCGCACCGGCTCCATGAGAGGTCCGTGATAAGGATATTCCAGGTCGAGGCGGCGGAGCGGCCATCGCCGCCGCTTCGCTTCAGCGGCAAAGGCAGTCAGGGCCTCCTGCGGGCCGGAGAGGGTTATCGAACGCGGCCCGTTGATCGCCGCGATCTCGAGATCTTGCCATTGCGGCTCGCCAAGTACCTCGGCCGCTTCCTCCGGGGGCAGCAGCAGGGCGGCCATTCCGCCGGAGCCATGGGTGGATCGCTGATGGTGGCTTCGGGCGTAGACGACTTCTACCGCCTGCGCCAGGGTGAGGGCGCCTGCCACCTTGGCGGCCGCCACCTCGCCGACGCTATGGCCGGCAACCGCGGCAGGCCTGAGCCCCCTCTCGGCGAGGGCGTCAACCAGCCCCAACTGGATTGCGAACAGCAGTGGCTGCGCCACTTCCGCATGACGCAGCCGTTCGGCAAGATCGTCCGCCCGCAAGGCTTCAATGATCGACCAGCCGGCAAGCGGGGCGAAGAGGGCGTCGGTCTGATGGAGGCTTTCGCTAAAAGCGTCATTCTGCTCCAGCGCTTGCAGCCCCATCCCGGGCCATTGCGAGCCGTTTCCAGCGAAGACGAAGACCGGGCTTTCCTCTCGCATCAGGGCGCGCGCCCGGGTTGCGCGGCTATCCGCCGACTCGCGAGATTCCAGCTGCGCCAGGAGGCTCGCCCGATCCTTCTCCCAGAGGACCAGGCGATGGTCGAGGCGCTCGCGTTGCAGTCCCGCTGCAGCTACGAGTTCTGCGGCTGCCTGGTCGCTGGTTTCGGCCAGCGTCTGACGCCAATCCTCCGCAAGCTGGTTCAGCGCAGGCTCACAGGCTGCGGAGAGGACCAGCGGCGGCATTGGTCTGTTTGCGCCGGAATCCCACTGCCGCGGATGCTCCGCGTCTCGAATCACAGCATGAACGTTGGTGCCGCCGAAGCCGAAGGAGTTGATACCCGCAAAGCGGGGCGCGCCATTGCGCGGCAGCGGCAAGGCCTTGGCGGCCACTGCCAGATTCAGCTCATCAAAGGCGATGTTAGGGTTCGGCGTATCGAAGTGTAGCGAGGGCGGCAGCAGATCGCGTTCCAACGCCAGCATGGCCTTTAGCAGGCCGACGAGGCCCGACGCCGGTTCGGTATGGCCGACATTGGTCTTTGCAGAGCCGATTGGCAGCGCTTCGCTGCGCCGCTGACCCAGCACCGTGCCTATGGAATTGGCTTCCGCGGGGTCACCCACCTGAGTGCCGGTGCCGTGAGCTTCGACAAACGCCAGAGCATCTGGATCGATAGCGGCCCGATCATAGACATGACGCAGTAGCTCCGCCTGTGACACGGAGGAAGGCAGCGAAAGACCGACGGTTCGCCCGTCGGCGTTGGTGCCCGTGGCGGCCAGGATCGCGCGGGCTCGGTTGCCGGAGGCGCGGGCCTGCTCTGCGGCCTGCAGGACGATTGCGACGCAACCCTCTGCGCGCACATAACCATCCGCCCGGGCGTCGAAGGCGTGGCACAGGCCGCTGGGCGACAGCATGGAGGCGGCGGAGAAGCCCATAAAGGGGAAGGGGCTGAGCAGCAGGTTGACGCCGGCAACGATGGCGGTGTCGACTTCGCCTGCTTGAATGGCGGCCGCGGCCTGATGCAGGGCGAGCAGGGAGGAAGAGCAGGCCGTATCCAGAGTGAAGCTGGGCCCGCGCAAGTCGAAGATGTAGGAAACACGGTTCGAGATGATACTGAGCGTGTTGCCCGTCATCAGGTGCATGTCGCCAGACGTCGGGTCGGTTTGACGCAGGTTGCCGTGGTCGGTGCTCGACGCGCCGACGTACACGCCTGTTCCCGATCCTGCCAGCGAAGAGGGCCTTACTCCGGCGTCCTCCAGGGCTTCCCAGACGACTTCCAACAAAATTCGCTGCTGCGGATCCATCTGCAGCGCTTCGCGTGGTGAGATGCCGAAAAAGGCCGCATCGAAGTCGTAGACCTGATCCAGCAGGCCGGCGGCGAGCGCATAGCTCTTACCCCGCTCCCCTTTGCGCGGATGCCAAAAGCGGTGAGGCGACCAACGGCTGGCATCGACCTGGCCAATCGCGTGGCGACCCTCGATGAGAAGGCGCCAAAAAGCCTCAGTATCCGGTGCGCCGGGGAGACGACAGGCTGCGCCGATAATGGCGATGTCTTTAAGCAGGGTGTTCATAGAATGCCCGAGCAGGAGCCTTGGATCTTGTTTTGCTGCGCTGGTATCAGTGATGCCATGGACGCGCACATGTCACGCCGTGGCAGCCTGAACCTTTGTGCCTGGATCCGCCTGCCCGCAGGCTTAGCAACTCCAACCTATCCCCCTCTGACCGATCAACAACCACAGCCCATGAATAGTGCTTGCCCCCTCTATAGGCTGTACCCTAGCAAGTCACGTGCTTGCAATCGTCTCCAGCGCGCGGCTTTTTGCAGCATCCCGCGCCGACGCCTGAAAATATAGTAGCAAGGCCGCGACCTTCGGGCACCAATGCTGACACGCTTCCAACGAAATCCGTCAGGGTTTGCTCCAACAAGCGGGTAGCGCGTGCTCTGCCAAAGCGCTAGAGCAGGCCTCTCCACCTCCTCATTCGGATGGATTGAAACCTTTGTTAAGCAGTTCAAGTGCTTCCGGTTCGGCTGAGTGTGCGGGCGCGTGCTGCTTTCTGTCGCGAAGGGGAGTCACCCCTGCAACGAGGTGAGATGATCAAGCAGATAACCTCTTCAGCCAATCCCCTCATAAAGGACATCCGCGCCCTCGAGCGCAAACGGCACCGGGCGGAAAGCAGACTTTTTGTCGCAGAAGGCGCCCGTCTGGCGCTTGAGGCCGAGGAAATGGGCGTCTATCCGAAAACCCTTCTCTTCTCCTCAGAGGCGCTGGAACGGCCCGCCGTCCGGGACCTGGTGGCGCGGATGGATGCGGCGGGGGTCGACTGCGTGGAGACGAATCAGCGCCTTCTTTCACAGATCACCCGGCGGGATAATCCTCAGAACGTCATCGGCGTATACCGCCAGTTGGATCGTGGACTAAGGGAACTGGATCCAAAGACGGGCTCCATCTGGGTGGCCCTGGAGCAGGTTCGGGATCCTGGTAACCTCGGGACGATCCTGCGTACCGCGGATGCCGTAGGGGTCGGCGGCGTGATCCTGGTGGATGAATGCTGCGACCCCTTTTCCTTCGAAGCAGTGCGCGCCTCCATGGGGTCGATCTTCGCGGTGCCGCTTGTTCGCTGCACCTTGCAAGAACTACTGCGCTGGGGCAGGGAGGGCGGAGCTCGGCTCATCGGCACCTCGCTACAGACCGAGCATCGCCATGACTCCCTGGAACTGGAAGCAACGATGCCAAAGGTGCTTTTGATGGGGAACGAGCAGGCGGGCCTGACCGCCGAAGCAGTAGAGGCCTGCGATGAGCTTGTCCGCCTGCCGATGCGCGGTCGGGCAGATTCTCTGAACCTGGCGGTGGCCACTGCCGTGATGCTCTACGCCCTCTGGGCCGCGGACGGCTATCCGGGAGCTCGCGCATGAGCACCACCCCATCAGATGAGCGGCGCAACCCGCTGGTGTTGGTTGCTGATGACTGGAAGGATTTTGAGCTGCTCGATAGTGGCGATGGGCGCAAGCTGGAACGCTATGGTCGGCTGCGCTTCATCCGTCCGGAGCCGCAAGCCCTTTGGCGGCCGTCTTTGCCGGCCGAGGCCTGGAGGGCCGACGGTACCTTTGACGCCGACGAAACGGACAGCGGCCGGTGGCGTTTTGATGGTGAAGTGCCGGAGAACTGGACCCTCAGTTGGCGGGGATTGCGCTTCGCGGCGCGCTGCACCCCTTTCCGCCATCTCGGCTTTTTCCCGGAACAGGCACCGCATTGGAACTGGTGTGGCGATCAATTGGCGGCCCGTTCGTCGCAACCAAAAGTACTGAACCTCTTCGGCTATACCGGCCTCGCGTCGCTGGCGGCCGCCGCATCCGGAGCCGCCGTTACCCACGTCGATGCTTCCAAGAAATCCATCACCTATGCAGTGGAAAACCAGAAGCTTTCCGCGCTCGAGGAGCGCCCCATCCGTTGGATCGTGGATGACGCTATGAAGTTCGTGCGTCGCGAGGTGCGGCGCGGCAGGCGCTATGACGGGATCATCCTCGATCCGCCCAAGTATGGTCGTGGCGCGAAGGGAGAAGTCTGGCGACTGGAAGTGCATCTTCCGGAGCTGCTGGCGCTCTGTCGTGACCTCTTGTCAGAGGAGCCGGCCTTTCTGCTGCTCACCGTTTACGCAATTCGCCTTTCCTACCTGTCCATTCAGCAGGCTGTGGCTGAGGCGCTGGCGCCCTTCGGAGGCCTGGTGACCGCGGGGGAAATGGCACTTCCCGAAACCAGCGGCGGTCGCTTGCTTCCCACCGCGATCTTCGCACGTTGGTCGCCGCACTAGCGGCTTCGTCGAGGCCGCGTCACGAGCGTTCCAGCCATTCCCGGTCCAGCAGCGCATAGATGAACTCGTCGCCCCACCTGCCATTGAAGCGGTCGCTCTCGATCAAGTGCGCTTCGCGGCGGAAGCCAAGGCGCTGCACGAGCCTGAGTGAATCGGCATTGCGTGGGTCGAGCCGGGCGAAGATGCGGTGCAAGCCAACCTCTCGGAAGCCCAGATCGACGACCGCGGCAGTGGCTTCATACCCGTATCCGTGACCAGCAAAGTCCGGGTGGATCACATAGCCAAGCTCGGCCTGGAGCGCTTCTGCGCTGGTTAGCTTGAGCAGAACTTCTCCCAGCAGCCGTCCATCCGCTTGCCGCTCAACCGCGAAGTGGAAGCTATCTTCTTCCTTCGTGACTATAGACTCGACCGCTTCCTCGAACTGCCGCCGCATCTCGGCACCTTGCGGCGGGTGACGGTAGAGAAAGCGATAGACATCCTCACGACCGTGATAGGAGGCATAGTCTGCAAAGTCAGCCTGATGAAAACGGCGTAACATCAGGCGTTTCGTGGATCGCGGCAGAAGTCGCCCCATTGCTTGGGCGTCCAGCAGAAGGAGCATAAGAGGCGTCAGCGATGCTCCGCTTCGTCAAAGCCGATCTTCATCAGGTAGAAGATATAGGCGATCGCCATGATCGCCGCCATGATGCCTAGATAGTATCCCGCGCCGCCGGCTCCTGCGATGAAGAGGGAGATTAGAGCAACCAGCCCCGCCGCGACGCCGGCGATCCAGCGACCGAAGCCGGCGCCGGGTACCGGCAAGCCCGAATCCTGTGCAGGGGCGCGATCAAAAGCGCGGCCGATGAGCTGGAAGATGAGCAAGATCGCCAGCACGAAGATAAGCAGACCGCCCCAGTAGGCAAAGCCGCTACCGGATGCGGCGACGAACAGCCCGACTAGGCCGACCAGGCCGATGACCGCGCCCCGGATCCAGTTGCCAGCCGGAGAACCAGTTTGGGGTTGCGGCGGCGTGACGGCAGTTTGATAGCTCGTAGGCCCGGCCGGTACCGATAGAGAGGGCTCCTCACTGGGCTTGTCTGGGGTGAGAGAGGTGGGTGGGATTGGGCGGCGCGGCCTGTTGGGGTCTCGCTCCCACCGGTCGAAATGGCCTTTGATCAGCAGCCAGCAGACGGCAAGGCCGATCACCGCTACAGCCAGGCCGCCCCAATAGAAGTTGGCATCCGCGCTATTGGCGGCAGTCAAAAGTCCCGCGATAGCGACCACGAAAGCAATCGCTCCTGCGATAAAACGCGTCTGCAGTGTCACGAAACCGTCCCTCCCTGGATACCGCCTTGGTGCGGCATTCTAGCGGCATGGTCTGGTACGCCAAGCCCTAGCAAGGGCTGCCGGCTCGGCTCACGGGATTAATGAAGAGGTTTCCCATTCCGTTCCGGCGGGGACGCCCTCTAGTACTGCAGTTGCGCTTACCAACGGCGGCGTGTGATATGCTCGCCTCCCACGATAACCGGATGCCGCTGCAGGAGACTGACATGAAAGTAGCTGACCTGATGACCAACGGGGCTGCGACGGTTCGACCTGACGCATCCCTCGCCGAAGCCGCTCGCATCATGGTTGAGCATCGGATCAGCGGGCTTCCGGTCGTGGATGCTTCCGGCCGTTTGGTGGGCATTGTCACAGAAGGAGACTTCTTGCGTCGGGCAGATCAGGATCGGCCCCGCTGGATCAGCGTACTCCTGAGCGACCCGGATGCCCACATCACAGCCAAGCAATTGCACGACCGCCGCGTTGAGGAAGCGATGTCTCCCGAGCCTATCACGGTGGATATCGACGGATCCGTGGATGAGGTTGTGGAGCTAATGGAACGTCACGATGTCAAGCGCGTCCCCGTGGTATGTGACGGCAAGGTCATGGGGATGGTGAGCCGGGCCGACCTGCTGCGGGCGCTGACGCGCAGCATCGGTCGACGCTCCGGGTCGCGCGCGGACCAAGATTGAGACTCTGAAGAAGTCAGCATGCAAGGCGGATCCAGGGTTACGGTCAGGCGGCGCGACTTCGACGCTGCGCTCTTCGATCTCGACGGCGTGCTGACTGAAACGGCCCGGCTCCATGCCGCCGCATGGAAGGTGGTGTTCGATGCATTCCTGCGGAGCTGGGCGGATCGGCACGGCGAAACCTTTCGAGCGTTCGACGACGTTGCCGATTATCTTGCCTATGTGGACGGCAGACCGCGGGACGACGGCATTCGCTGCTTCCTGAGGTCGCGGGGCATAAGCCTTCCGGAGGGCCGCGACGAGGGTTCGACCGAGCCCGACTCAGTTCGTGCGCTCGGCGAGCGCAAGGCGAGGTACTTTCGGGAGAACTTGCAGGCGGGGATCAAACCTTCTCCGGGCGCTGAGGCGCTGCTCCAGAGCCTGCGTCGGGCAAGCATCAAAACGGCGGTTGCATCGTCCAGCAAGAACTGCGCCGCCATCCTGCATGCGTCCGGGCTCGACCAGCACATCGACGCCAGTGCCGATGGCCTGGACGTCGAGCGGCTCAGGCTGCCGGGCAAGCCCGACCCGGCCCTGTTCATGGAAGCGGCGCGCCGCGTCGGCGCTCAGCCGGATCGCGCGATCCTGTTCGAGGACGCCTTGGCGGGTGTCGAAGCCGGTCGCCGGGGTGGTTTCGGCCGCGTGGTCGCGGTCAATCGAGGCGGACAGGCCGAGGCCTTGCTCGAACGGGGTGCCGACATCGTCATCCAGGGTCTTCTCGATGTGGATGTTGAGAACGGTTAGGAAGCGGCTTGGTCCCGCGGCACGCCGCGCCCCGATGCGATGGAGCAGCCTCCCGATCGTATGATTCGGGTTCCGGCTCCGGTGGACACGTTGGAGTTGAGCAGCTGGCGCTGGGGGCGGCGCTCGTGAGGGTAATTTCCTCGCCATAATGGCTGATCCTAAGCCGCTGGCCTGCGATCAGCCTGTAGGTGGTTCCAAGATTGTCTATCTCGACGCGAAGCGCCTGGCCCTTGATGGTCAACGGAAACGCGAGACCCGACCACTCCTTGGGCAGGCGCGGCGCAAAGGAAATGCGGCCCCCGTCGTCCCGCATGCCGGCAAAGCCATAGACCAGAGCCATCCAGGTTCCCCCGATCGATGCGATATGGGCGCCGTGCATCATGTTGCCGCCGACATCGGAGAGATCCATGACCGCGGCAAAGTTGAAATAGCGCATCGCCTTGCGGCGATAGCCGATTTCGTTCGCAACGATGCTCTGGATGCACACCGACAATGACGAATCGTGAGTCGTGAGCGGGTCATAGTAGTCGAAGTTGCGCTTTTTCTGCTCGGCCGTGAATTGGTCGTTAAGGAGGAACATGGCCAGCACGGTGTCGGCTTGCTTGATCACCTGCGAGCGATAGAGGTTCAGCGGGTGGTAATGCAGCAGAAGAGGGTAGTTTTCCTCGGGGGTTGTGGCGAAATCCCACCGCTCCAGGGCAAGGAAGTCATCGTCCTGAGGATGCACTCCCAAAAGATTGTCGTACGGCAGGTACATGCGCGCAGCGGCGTTTTCCCATGTGGCGGGCTCGCGGTCGTCGAGACCGGTTCTGCGCACTAACTCCTGGAATGCGTCCGGCTGCGTCCGTTCAAGCCGACGCACCGTTTCGGCGGCGTAGCGCAAGTTCTCCCGCGCCATCAGGTTCGTAAAGTAGTTGTTGTTCACCAGAGCCGTGTATTCGTCGGGTCCGGTGACGCCGTTGATGCAGAAGCGGTCGCCCCTCCGACCCGAAAAGAAGCCGAGGTCGAACCAAAGGCGAGCGGTTTCCACGAGAATCTCGGCTCCATAACGGAGCAGAAACTCGTCGTCGCCGCTCACCTCCACATACTTTCCCAGCGCGTAGGAGATGTCGGCGTTGATGTGATATTGCGCGGTGCCGGCCGCGTAATAGGCGGAGGCCTCCTCCCCATTGATGGTGCGCCAAGGGAATGTGGCGCCGCAGTGCCCAAGTTCCCTTGCGCGGGCGCGGGCCTTGTCGAGCATGTCGTAACGATGCTTGAGGAGCGCGCGCGCAGCTCTGGGATTGGTGTAGATGAGGAACGGCAGCACATAGATTTCCGTGTCCCAGAAATAGTGCCCCTCGTAGCTCTGGCCGGTGAGCCCGCGTGCGCCAATGCCGTGACCCTCGGCGCGCTCGGACGCCTGCAGGAGTTGAAACAGGTTCCAGCGGATGACCTGCTGGGTACGCGAATCTGCGCCGCCGACCTTCACCTCGGAGCGGCTCCAGAAACGGCTCACGTCCGCGCGCTGCTGGTCCAGTATCTGCGAGAACCCGGCGTCGACCGCGCGGTCCAACGTCCATGCCGTTTGCGATCGGACCAGCTCCGCGTCGGGTTCTTCCGAGTAGTGATAGCTCAGGTATTTCCGAAGCCGGATAGGCCGGCCGGGTTCGAGGGTTGCTCTTAAGACGACTGCAGCGAAGTCGTCGTTGCAGGTGCTGTCGACGGCGAATCGGCCTTCCGTCGTAAGCACGTGGTCCATACCGCAGCCTAGAGTGAGCCCCGAGCTCTGAGTTCGGTAGCTGAGGATGGCGCGCAACCTCTCATGGCGTGTCCCCATCGGATGGAGCACGCGACCGACAATGCCTTCGGCGAGGCGGGGATCCGCTGTCTCAACCCGCAGCGTTTGTCGGTTCACGAGCTCGGAAGAGATCACGATCTCTGCATGCATGTCCTCCGCCAAGAGCTCATAGTCGATGGCAGCCAAGTGGCGATGGGCCAACGAGACGAGACGAATCGTTTTTAGCCGCATGCGCTTGCCGGCAGGCGTCACCCAACGCACCTGCCTGGTCAGGGTGCCGGCTCGAAGATCGAGGAGCCGCTCGAACCACAGGAGATCAGCTTTTGGCAGAACGAACGGCTCGTCATCGATGAATAGCTTCAGCACCGTGCCGTCGGGGCAGTTCAGCATGCTTTGTCCGCGTGTTGGGAAGCCGTACGCGATTTCGCCGTAGGAGATCGGTCGATGTTCGTAGAAGCCGTTGAGAAAGACTCCAGGATCCTTCACCGGCACACCTTCCTCCATCATGCCGCGAATGCCGAGATAGCCGTTTGAAAGCGCGAACATGGTTTCGGCTTGGCCCACGAACTGGTCAGCTAAATCCGCGTCGAAACGAACAGCTCCGACAAGCCACGGGTCAGTGGAGAAGAACTCGTGAGGTGGGGGACAGCGAGGCCGTAGCATGGAGCTCTCCTTGGGCCCATTTTAGGCGCGAGCCGAGTCATCAGGTCGTCGAGGTCGCCAAGGTCGATTTGATTTCCTGATAGATCCGCTCGACGTCTTCGCGTCGGCAGATTTCCGTACCCATGGTCAGGACGGCAGCGGTTCCCGCGTCCACTGCCAGCGCCAATGCGTCCTCCGGGTCACGCCCTTGCCCAAGGCCGAGGGTCATCGCGGCTAGGAAGCTGTCGCCGGCGCCCACGGCGCTTTTTGCTATGACCTTCACGCCCGCGAGCCGACGCAAGCCACTCCGGGTCGCAAGCAGCGCGCCATCCCGGCCGAGCGTCAAGGCGACGATTTTGGCCGCTCCTGATTTGACGAAGCGGAACTCCAGGCCGCTCGACCGGTCATGCACGGTGTGACTGATCCGTGTGTGGTCCGCGACGGGGATACGCACGCTTTCGATCCCCGAGGAGCGCACCAGCCCATCGAGCACGGGCCCTGTCGTGCCTCCCGAGAGATAGATGGCCGAGGCCGCTCCGCCGAGCTCCTGAACCACGCGGGCCGCATTGATGCCGCCACCGCCGGGGTCGTAGCGCTCGCTCCAGGTCCGCACCTTGTGGATCGGTCGAACCGTCTCTGCCTCTGCGGCTCCATCGATAGCCGGGTTCAGGCTCAGGGTCACGATTGGTTTCATTGCTTTATGCCATCATTCACGGCAAGCAGGTCGTCTGCCGTCGGACCGCGCACCGGTGCTTGGCTTGCGGGCGAGATTTCCTCCCGCGCCTCCGCTGGTGGCGCGCGTGATGAGCTTGCTCGCTTCGCGCAACCATAGGACCGAGCTTGCTACCGCGGCGCAGAGCAGCCAGTCGCCCGCGCTCAGGTCTGTTGTAGAGAATGCCTCCTGAAGGAAGGGTATGTAGACGACGAGAATGTGCAGGATCAGGGACAGTGCGAGTGCCGCCCAGAGCCAATGGTTCCGGAACAGGCCATGAAACGCGCTCTGTTCGTCGGAGCGCGCGTTGAAGGCGTTAAAGAGCTGGAACATCACAAGTGTCGTGAACGCCATCGTCTGCCCATAGCGGAGCGTGCCGGACCCTTCGATCAGCCCGGCGGGAAGTGAGGCGTCGAGCACAAGCAGGGTCCCCACTGCCATCACGAAGCCAACGAAGAGGATGCCGGTCCACATGTGGCGCGTAATCACGCCCTCGCCACTTGGCCGCGGTGGCTCACGCATCACGGCCGGATCCGCAGGGTCGACGCCGAGGGCGAGCGCGGGCGCCCCGTCGGTCACGAGGTTGATCCACAGGATCTGCGTCGCCAGAAGCGGAAGAACGACACCGCCCCCAGCCGCTTGCGAGAGGCCGATCACGTCGAGCAGCAGCACGCCGAAGAACATGGTCATGACCTCGCCGATGTTCGACGACAGGAGGTAGCGCAGGAACTTGCGGATGTTGGAGAAAATGGCCCGCCCCTCCTCCACGGCGGCGACGATGGTGGCAAAGTTGTCATCGACAAGCACCATGTCGGCGGCTTCCTTGGAGACGTCCGTGCCGGTGATGCCCATTGCGATGCCGATATCGGCCGTCTTGAGCGCGGGCGCGTCGTTAACGCCATCGCCGGTCATTGCCACGGTCATACCATTGCGTTGCAGGGCCTTGACGATGCGCAGCTTGTGCTCGGGATCGACACGCGCGTACACAGAGACGCCGGGTACCGTCCGATCGAGCACCTCGTCCGACATCTTTTGAAGCTCGACGCCCGTGACGGCGCGCCCGTCAGCGACGATGCCGAGCTCGGCGGCGATAACCGCTGCAGTCTTGGGGTGGTCGCCTGTGATCATGATCGGGCGAATGCCAGCGCCCTTGGCGCGGGCGACCGCATCCCGCGCCTCCTCGCGCGGCGGGTCGATCATGCCGATCAGGCCAATAAAGACGAGATCCTGCTCGATACGTTGATCGAACGTTTTAGACCATGCATCTTTCGGCAGGGAGCGGAAGGCAACCCCGAGCGTGCGCAGCGCCTCGCCAGCCAGACCTTCGTTGGCGTCGAGGATGTCGGCCCGTCGCCTGTCCGAAAGGGGCCGCGCTTGATCTCCGACGAGCTCGTGCGAGCAGCGCGCCAAGAGAACGTCGGGCGCGCCCTTTGTGAAGGCAAGCAGCCGCTCCTCTCGTTCGGCGTCGCTGTGAACCGTGCTCATCAGTTTCCGCTCCGACGAGAATGGCACCTCCGCAAGGCGCGCGAAGCGGGCGTCGAGCGTTTCGCCTTCCAAGCCTGCCTTGCGGGCGGCCACGATCAGCGCACCTTCGGTCGGGTCGCCCTGCACGGTCCAGTGACCCTCCCGTTCATGTAGAACGGCATTGCTGGCGCGGTCGGCGGCGGACAGCGCCCGCACCATCTCAGAGCCGAGTGAGCCCTCAATCCCGCCTCCGCCGTCGCGGCTGAGCTCGCCCTCCGGCGCATAGCCCGTACCGCTGAAGGTCACGCGGCCGCCCGCGGTTGCGATGACCCGCACGGTCATCTCGTTCCGGGTCAGCGTACCAGTCTTGTCGGACGCGATAACGTTGGCAGAGCCAAGTGTCTCGACGGCCGCGAGATGCCGTACGATGGCGTTCCGCTTCGCCATGCGCTGCACGCCCAGGGACAGAACGGCCGTCACGATGGCCGGCAGGCCCTCAGGGACCGCAGCGACCGCAAGGGCCACGCCGAGGATGAGCACGTCGAAGATGGCCGAGAAGCCGCTCACATTCTCGACCAGGATGATGGTTGCGATCATCACGACCGCGATTACGACGACGATGAGCCCGAGCAGCTTGCCGACGCGGTCGAGCTCTCTTTGCAACGGCGTGTCCTCGTCCGCCGCTCCTTTCAACATTCCGGCAACGCGCCCCATCGCCGTTTCCATGCCAGTCGCGACGACCACGGCCTGGCCCCGCCCGTAGGTGGCCGCGGTGCCGCTGAAGATCATGTTGCGGCGGTCGCCGAGCCCGGCCTCGCTCGCGATGGCAGCGGTGCCCTTGGACACCGGCAGACTCTCGCCGGTGAGGGCGGCCTCCGCGGTTTGCAGCGCGGTGGACCGGATCAACCGCGCGTCGGCCGGAACGGTGTCCCCCTCCTCGACGAGAATGATATCGCCCGGCACGAGCTCGGCGGCAGGAATGCTCTGGCGCGCTCCGTCCCGGATCACGGCCGCGTGCGCCGCCGACATGTCGCGAAGGACCGCGAGCGCCTGCTCGGCGCGGGCCTGCTGGACGTAGCCCATTACCGCGTTGAGCAGCACGATGGCGAAGATGGCAGTCGCCTCATAGGGAAAGGCGGTGTCGCGCTCGTATAGCCATAGACTTCCCGAGATGAGCCCAGCCACGAGAAGCAGGATGACGAGGACGTCCGTGAACTGGGCGAGAAAATTCCGCCATGCGGGAACCGGTTTTTCGGCCGTCAGCTCGTTCCTGCCGTAACGCTCCAGCCTGTTCACTGCATCGGCCGAGCTCAACCCGAGCTGCCCATCGGCACAAAGTGCGACGAGCACCTGCGCCGCGCTCTGTCGATACGGCTCCCCATCGCCTCCCTTAGCGTTTTCCTCATTGATGCGCGGCAATCTCTCGTCGTGTGTCTTCGATTTCGACTTCTTGAACGTCATGATCTACCTCGGTCGCACCGAATCGCTCTGTGTCGCTCCTGAGGCGAGAGCCATGTACGTTGCCATGGGCAACAACAGTTTACTGCCTTCGGTGCGGCTCCTGATGAGCGGCTCAAGCTCGCCGGCGATGGCCTCGACCAGCGCGGAGCGTCCTTCTGGGTTCATCTGCATGAACGACGGAACTGATGTGGCGGCGCCTGTCACCGTTAGCTGTACGAAGCGTTCCGGCGAGGACAGGCTGATTTCGAGCGAGCGAGGCGTCACCTCGACGTGACCGAAGCCTGTCTCCTGGAGTAGCGTCCGCAGTTCCTCGGCGTTGCCCAATGAGAAAGACACGCCAGTGTCAGTGACATTCGTTCGAAGCTTGCGCGCCGTCGCTTCGAAGAGGGCTTTGTACACCGGATGATAATCGAGGTCCTGCCAGACGCTGACGACGGCTCTTCCCTCGCGCGTCAGCACCCGCCGGACTTCCTGGAGTGCCACCCATCGGTCCGGGAAGGACTGCAGCCCTTGCTGACAAAGGACGAGATCGAACGCCTGGTTTGACAAATCCAGGTTCACCGCGTCGCCTTCCCGCCATTCGATAGACGGGCCGGCCGGTGCGGGGAGAGCGCGTCCGACCGCCAGCATGGTGGCGTTGCCCGCGGCCAGATCGAGAACCTTCTCTCCCGGCTGGGGCACGGCGCAATCGAGGAGCACGCGGGTGAACGGGTCGGCTATGGCGCGTCCGAGGTAGCGCTCGTAGACCTCGGCCGGGCTTTCGATCTCGGTCATGGCTGCTCTCCCCCGACGCTCAGACGAGGGAGCCTCGGTTTCCAGCGCTTAATTCGTCCGCTCCATCGAGGCCTTCGCGTCCGCTTCGAGGTCGGTGAGGGCACGAATGGCCTTGATGGTCTCTGGAATAACGATGGCCCGAGTCTCTATCATATAGGTGTAGACCAGATCCGAGCCCTCGACTTTGAGCATGTCCAACCAGAGCGCGGCCTCGAATGTTCTCGTGCGGCCGTCAGAGGTTGGCATCTTTTCCTTCACAACATCCAGGGGAAAAGAACCCCTCCGCTACGTCGCGAGACAGCTCCCCCGCAGCGCTTCAGGCCGTGTATGCCGACTAGTACTACAGTTGCGCTTACCGATTCATTCTGATTCCCTGGGCCATCGTGGAACAGGGAGGACGAAGCGATGGCGGTGGCGGAATGGGCAGGGACACTGGTCGACTGGAAGGGTTCTCTTGAAGTTTTGAAGGAGCGGCT
>JAJUFM010000202.1 GCA_029265995.1 Rhodospirillaceae bacterium
GGCCCGAAAATTCTCTGCGGACGGTCGCGGCCCTGATGCCAGGAGGAGACGATGAGCTGGTAGAGATCGACCAGATGGTCGCTGTGCAGGTGGGTGAGGAGCAGCGCGTCCAGGTCGCGGCCGGGACAGCCGGCGGCCAGCAGGCGCTGGGTCACGCCGGAGCCGCAGTCCACGAGCAGCGAGCGCCCCTGGTGCTGAACCAGATGGGCCGGCCCGAAGCGCTCCAGGCTGACCACGGGGCACCCGGTGCCGAGGAAGATGAACTGCATCTGCTGTTGCCTCCCTCTGCGGCCCCGGCGGTCGCCTCGCTTGGCCGGAGCTTCAGTTACAGCTTTGCGAGGATCGCATCGGTGACCTCGCGGGTAGAGGCCCTTCCCCCCAGGTCGGGGGTGAGCGCACGGCCCTCGCCGCAGACCGCTTCGATGGCGCCCATCAGCGCGGCCGCTGCCTTTTCTTCACCCAGGAAGTCCAGCATCATCTGAGCCGTCCAAAGGGTGGCGATGGGGTTTGCGATTCCCTTCCCGGCAATGTCCGGAGCCGAACCGTGCACCGGCTCGAACATGGAGGGAAATCGCTTCTCCGGGTTGAGGTTGGCTGAAGGCGCAATGCCGATGCCACCCGCGCAGGCGGGCCCCAAATCGGAGAGGATGTCGCCGAAGAGGTTGGAGCCCACCACAACATCGAACCAGTCCGGGTGCTGTACGAAGTGCGCGGTCATGATGTCGATGTGGTACTGGCTCACTTCGACCTCGGGATAGTCCCGCGCCATGGCCGCCACCCGCTCGTCCCAATAGGGCATGGTGTGGATGATGCCGTTGGACTTGGTGGCGGAGGCGAGTTTTCCGCGGCGAGCCTTGGCGGCGTCGAAGGCATAGCGCAGGACGCGGTCGACCCCGTGGCGAGTGAAGACGGACTGCTGCATCACCACTTCCCGCTCCGTACCCTCGAAGAGGCGGCCGCCGACAGTCGAGTACTCCCCTTCCGTGTTTTCGCGTACCACCAGGAAGTCGATCTCTTCAGGCCTGCGGTTCGCCAGCGGCGAGGGGACCCCGGGCAGCAGCTTGACTGGGCGCAGGTTCACGTATTGGTCGAAATCCCGGCGGATCGGAATCAGCAAGCCCCAGAGTGAAACATGGTCGGCGACCTCGGGCGCCCCTACTGCACCGAGAAAGATCGCATCGAAGGGGCGCAGTCGGGCAATGCCATCCGGCGGCATCATCGCCCCATGATCGAGGTAATGTTGGCAGGAATAGGGGAAGGCTTCGAACTCCAGCCGGAAGCCAAAGTCGCCGGCCAGCGCCTCCAGAACGCGCACGCCCTCGGGGATGACTTCCTGGCCGATTCCATCCCCAGGAATTAGAGCGATCCGATAGGCCATGGTATCTCCTCAGAAAAGGGGGCAGGAGGCGCCCGTGAGCATCTGACCGCTACGATATAGAAGAGGGCGCTCCCGACAACCGTGAACTCGGTTGGCGCAGGAGCGTAGTGCCCGACAAAGGGAGACGATGATGAGAAAGAAGAGGCCCGACCTTGAGGAAGGGGAGCTTGCGACCGGCTCAGGTGCGCCGAGGGCTCGCGAGAACAACCTGCAGGAAGCAATAGGCATTCAGGTTCGCAGTCTGCGCAAGCAGCACGACATGACCGTCGCCGAGCTGGCCGGGCAGGCGGGGCTTTCGGTCGGCATGCTGTCGAAGATAGAGAACGGGGGCATCTGCCCGTCTCTCCATACGCTTCAGGCCCTGGCGCAGGCTCTCAACGTGCCGATCACGGCCTTCTTCGAGAAGTTCGAGGAGCGCAACGACGTCTCCTACGTGGCGTCCGGGGCCGGCGTCACGATCGAGCGGCGCGGCAGCAAGGCGGGTCACCGCTATCAGCTGCTCGGGCACTCGCTGGGTGGCGATGTCGTGGTGGAGCCCTACCTCGTAACCCTGAGCGAAGGCGCTTCGCCCTACTCCAGCTTCCGCCACGAGGGGGTGGAGTTCGTTCACCTGCTGGAGGGGCGGGTCGACTATCGTCACGGCGACCGTTTGTTCGAGATGGGGCCGGGGGACTCTCTCTTCTTCGACTCGGCTGCGCCGCACGGACCGGAGGTTCTTCGCGAACTGCCGCTGCGACTGCTCTCGATCATCATCTACCCGCGCAGTTGACCCTTCCTCCC
>JAJUFM010000059.1 GCA_029265995.1 Rhodospirillaceae bacterium
AGGAACTGGCGCGTCTCCTCTATGGCTTGCGCCAAGCCAACCCTTTGCGGTGCGATGCCCTCCGGAAAAGCGGTGTAGAGGCGCGAGGGCATCATGGGATCAAGCAGTACGAAGACCCCATGATCATCTGCGCGACGCACCAGCCTGCCGAAGGCCTGTCGCAGCTTGAGGCGAGTCAGTCGGTCGTCATAGTGACGCCCACCGAATTGCTTTCGACGGGCTTTGTGGCGCAGATCCGGCCGGGGCCAGGGAACACGATCGAAGACGATCAGCCTAAGAGATCGCCCAGGTACATCGACTCCGTCCCGTACCGCATCTGTACCGAGCAGGCATGAATTGGCCTCGGCACGGAAGATCTCGACGAGGGTGGAGACGTCCATGCCATCCAGATGTTGCGCTAGCAGATCAATGCCCGCCCCCTCCAGTTGCCCGGCGATCCGGCGGTGAACTGCTTTCAGGCGGGAAATGGCCGTGAAGAGGCCCAGCGCGCCTCCCTCTGCAGCCAGAAAAAGCTCCCGGAAAGCGGCCGATACCTGGTCCAGGTCATCCTTGCGCACGTCGGTTACGATGAAGACCCGCGTTTGCCGGCCATAGTCAAAGGGGGATGGGACCTGTGCCCGGATCGCGGAGTTCGGGAGGTGCAGCGCGCCCACTCGAGCTTCGGCGGCGAGCCAGTCCGCCTCCGGATTACCGCTGCTGTCCGTCAGGGTCGCCGAGGTGATCAGGGCGCCGTGTGCACGCTCGAGAACGGCTGCTGCCAGTGGCCGCGTAGGATCGACCCAATGTCGATGCAGGCCAACATCCACTTCCCGCCCCTCGATGCGGTCGACCGCCAGCCAATCGACAAACTCTTCGGGCGGTTCCTCATGCAGCGCGCTTAGCATGGAAAGCCAAGCCTGCAGAGGCATGACCAATCTGCGCTCGAGCGACCGCAGCAAGCCTTCGATCCGACGGCGTTCATCGCTGTCCAGCTCACTGGCTTCTTCGTCCAACTTCCTAGCCAGGCGGCCAGCTACCTGGCGGGCGGGCGCCAGCAGTCCTTCGATTTCAGTCTGCAGTGCTGCAGCCGCATCCAGCAAAGCTGGAGTCGCTGGATGGAGCTCGCATTCCAGCGAGTAACCTTCGCCCGCCTTCTCTTCTCGCGCATAAACTTGCGTGCGCACTGCCAGCAGGAAACTTTCGCAGGGTCCTTCCGCCCGCTCTTCGCTCAAGCGGCTGTGCCATCCTTCTGACGGCAACATCCGCGCGTTGCGCAGCAGAAGGTCGACCGCCTCCTCCAGATGGCTGTCCTTCTCGAGCAGCTCTTCCATCCGGCGACGCAAGCCGCGCATTCTGCTTGCGCCGGCGCCACGGCGGGTTTGTGCTCCCAGCAGCCAACGCCTCAGTTCCGAGGTCTCCAGGCCGGAAAGGTGAGCTGCAAAGGCATTGTCCGCAGCATCGAAAAGGTGATGCCCTTCATCGAAGACGTAGCGGAGCGGTACGCTCCCCTCATCGCCCCCGCCTAGGGCGGCCTGTATCATCACCAGAGCATGATTTGCGACGACGAGTTCGGCAGAACGCGATCGACGGATCGACCGCTCGATAAAGCACTGTTTCCAGAAGTCACAAGCAGAGTGGATGCATTCCCCGCGCCGATCCGCCAGGGCGGCAATTCGGCCTCTGCCAATGAGCTCAGTGAGCCAGCCGGGAAAGTCCCCGCTGGCGAGGTCTCCGTCCCGGGTGCGCAAGGCCCAGCGCGCTACCAATCCGAGGGGAACCGCGGCTTCCCCAGCCTGCACGCCGGTAGCGGCGGGCATGCGCTCGGCATAGTTGAGGAGACAGAGATAGTTTTCCCTGCCCTTGCGAATGACCACCTTGCGATACTTTTCTGCAGCCTGCGGAAAGAGGCGGTCGAGCTCACCGTCGATCTGTTGCTGAAGATTGCGGGTGTAGGTGGACAGCCAAACCGGCGCCCCATTCTTCTCCGCCCACAGGCTCGCCGGCGCAACGTAGCCCAGGGTCTTGCCTACCCCCGTGCCGGCTTCGGCAAGAACGAGACGAGGCTCTCCCTCCGCTTCGCGCGGCGCGAAGGCCGAGCAGGTAGAAGAGGCGTAGTCCGCTTGTTGGGGACGCGCCTCAGCATTTTCTCCCAGCAGGGCGGCCAAGCGCGTTCGTGCCTCGCCTGGCTGCACCGGAAAATGACTAGCGGGCGCCTCCGGTGCATGCTCGCTCCACTCAGGCAGTTTCTCCCAAACGCGGTATCCGGCGCCAATGCGGGGGGCTTCCGTACTGCTCTGAATGCCCAAGGCGCGAAGCACCCAGGGTCCCCACAGCCAGCCGCCGCGTGCCATGGTAAAGGCAACGCCCAGAGCCTGCGGGTCTGCGGAGGTGCCACGAGCCTCGAGTTCTCGTAAGAGGGCGCCGGCCGAGCTCCGCAGGCTGATGGCCTGCTCCTCGGTTCCCTCAGGCTCCGGCAGACCCAGCGCACCCGCGATTCCGCGCGGCGTCGGCGGACAGAAGGCCGCTGGCCGCACGAAGGCAAAAAGCTCCAGCAGATCGTAGGCTCGCAGGGTCTCTGCGCCAAGGCGCCGGGCCGTTGCGCGCGCATGAACGACTAGCGGCGGCCGTTGCTCGGCGCGCCGGCGTGCCTCGGAAAGCGGCAGGCGCTCCACCTCCCCCTCCGGGGAGAGCCAGATTGCTGAAGTCACCCCGGTGATAAGGGCCGGAGGAGGCAGTGCAGTGGAAGGTGTGGGCTCGAGCGTCATCCCGGCAAGTATAGGCCGTGGGCGAGGCGAAACACGCCCCAGCCTTCAGAAAGCAGCCGACTTATCCGGTTACCTGGCCATCGCGCAGACGAAGGGTGCGGTGCATCCGTCGCGCCAGCTCGAGGTTATGGGTCGCGATCAAGGCGGCCACCCCTGTGCCCTGGACCAGCTTGGTCAAGAGGTCGAAAACTTCTTCCGCCGTTTCGGGATCCAAGTTTCCTGTCGGCTCGTCAGCCAAAAGAAGTGAGGGGCGGTTGATGATGGCGCGCGCAAGGGCAACACGCTGCTGCTCTCCGCCAGACAGGCGCGCCGGCCGATGGTCCATTCGCTCGCCCAGGCCTACCAGGTGCAGGAGTTCGCGAGCGTCTCGCGTAGCCTCCCGCCGACTCCGTCCTGCAATCATCTGGGGCACGACGAGATTTTCCAGCGCCGAGAATTCGGGAAGCAGATGATGGTACTGATACACGAAGCCAATCCGTCGACGCCGGATTGCCGTTCGCTCCCGATCGCTCAGGCCCGTTGCTCTCTGGCCGGCGACCTCAACCCGACCGCTTCCAGGAGCTTCCAGAAGTCCTGCGATGTGCAAGAGAGTCGATTTGCCGGAGCCTGACGGACCAACAAGTGCACAGAGCTCTCCAGAATAGAGAGACAGGTCCACGCCCTTGAGGATTTCAAGCCGCCGATCGCCCTGGGCATAAACCTTGTGCACGTCCGTGAGTCGAAGGCGGATCTCACGCTCACTCATAGCGCAGAGCCTCGACTGGATCGAGCCGGGCCGCTTGCCAGGCCGGCAGTAGCGGCGCCAGGAAGGAGATCAGGAGCGCCATCCCCACTACCTCAAGCACCTCCCGCGGATCGCGCTGCGCCGGAAGTCGCGTAAGGAAGTAAACCTCGGGATTGAAGACCTGCGTGCCGGCAATGCTTTCCACCAGAGCCTGGATGGCGTGAATGTTGTCGGTAAAGATGATGCCAAGGGCCACGCCGAGCAGCGTACCGAGCAGGCCGACCGCTGCCCCACTCATGAAGAAGACGCGCAATACCATTCCGCGCGTAGCCCCCATGGTTCGCAGGATCGCGATATCCCTGCCCTTCCCCTTCACCAGCATGTACTGACCCGAAAGGATGTTGAAGGCAGCGACAAGGATGATCAGCGACAGGATGATGAACATCACGTTCCGCTCGACCGCCAATGCGTTCACGATCGAGGAGTGCGCCTGCTGCCAATCGACCGTAGCCCAGCCGCTGCCGAGCGCCAGATCGATTTCTCGTCGGATCTGCCACACCCGCTCCGGATCATCGACGAAGATCTCGATCGCATTCGCAGCATCGGGATAGCGGAAGAAAATCTGCGCCTGGTCCAGGGGCATGTAGATGGTGGAGAGATCGAACTCGTACATGCCGATCTCGAAGAGGCCTGCGATGGGATAGGCCTTCATGCGCGGCACCGTGCCGATGACCGTTTCCGACCCCTGGGGGCTCAGCAGGGTAATGTCACTACCTGCCCCGAGGCCCAGGCGCTGAGCCAGACGACTGCCTGCCATCAAGGCACCTTCCCTACCGAAGTCGGAGACCCGGCCGGCAACCACCTTGCTGACAATCTGCTGACGCCGCTCCAACTCTTCAGGCGCAATCCCGCGAACCTGGGCTCCCATGGCGCGCTCGCCGGCGGTCACGATCACCTGCGCCTGGATGAGGGGAGTCGCCAGCCGGACACCCTCTATGGCCTCCAGCCGGGCGGCAACGTCTTGATAGTCAGTGATGGCGTCGCTGTCGTAGTAGGCGGTCAGGTGGCCGTTGACCCCCAGGATCCGGCTCATCAGCTCAATGCGAAAGCCGTTCATGACGGCCATCACGATGATCAGCGTCGCCACCCCGACTGCAATGCCGAGCAGCGAGAAGATCGCGATGACTGAAATGAAGCTTTCCTGACGTCGCGAGCGCAGATAGCGCAGGGCGAGCAGGCGCTCGACGGCGCTAAATATCATCCGCGGCCCGCCACCACCTTGTTCAAAGCAGCTTCGAGCGACAGCTCTTCCTTTTCACCGCTGGCCCGATTCTTCAGTTCCACGGTGCCGGCCTTAACGCCGCGCGGGCCAATGGTGAGCTGCCACGGCAGACCGATCAGGTCCATCTCGGCAAACTTGGCGCCGGCACGCTCGTCAGTGTCATCATAAAGCACCTCGAGCCCGTGCTTCTGAAGCACCCCGTAGGCTTCCTCTCCAGCCTTCTCGCAGGCTGGATCACTTGGCTTCAGGTTGATGAGGCCGACATCGAAAGGAGCTACCGACTGCGGCCAGATGATGCCGTTTTCATCGTGGCTCGCCTCAATGATCGCCCCCGCCAGTCGGGACACGCCAATACCATAGGAGCCCATCTGCACAGGAACTTCCTTCCCGTCCGGTGTCGTTACGCGCGCGTTGAAGGGATCCGAGTACTTGGTGCCGAAAAAGAAGATGTGTCCGACCTCTATGCCGCGGCCCTGGTAGCGGCGGTCTTCGGGCACCGACTGGTGAAAGCTTGCTTCGTCGTGCTTCTCGTCGGTGCGGGCGTAGAGCTCGGTAAAGTAGTCCACGGTCTTGGCGAGTCCCTGAGCATCATCATAGTTGATCTCGCCCTTCAGCAAATCCTCGTCGAGGAACTTACGATCGCAGAAGACCTGGCTCTCACCGGTGTCCGCCAGAATGATGAACTCGTGGCTCAGGTTCCCGCCGATCGGGCCGGTGTCGGCCTCCATGGGAATGGCTCGGAGTCCAAGGCGCGCAAAGGTGCGCAGGTAGGAGACAAAAAATCTATTGTAGGATCGCCGCGCCGATTCGAAGTCCAAGTCGAAGGAATAGGCGTCCTTCATCAAGAACTCGCGCCCTCGCATGACCCCGAAGCGCGGCCGAACTTCGTCCCGAAACTTCCACTGAATGTGATAGAGCAACTTGGGAAGGTCGCGGTAGCTGCGGACAGAGTGCGCAAAGATGTCAGTGATCAGCTCTTCGTTGGTAGGTCCATAGAGCATGTCCCGCTGATGCCTGTCGGTAATGCGCAGCATTTCCGGGCCATAGGCATCATAGCGGCCCGACTGGCGCCAAAGGTCGGCCGATTGGATGGTGGGCATGAGGACTTCCTGACAGCCCATCCGGTTCTGCTCTTCCCGCACGATCCCTTCGATTCTCTTCAGCACCCGGAAACCCAGCGGCAACCATGAGTAGATTCCGGCAGCGGCCTGACGCACCATCCCGGCGCGCAGCATCAGGCGGTGCGAGACGATCTCGGCCTCTTTTGGAGTTTCCCTGAGCGTAGGGAGGAAAAACGCGGAACGGCGCATGTGAGCCTCTAATGGAAAATGTAGTCGGGGGTGAGTCCCAGGCGCCGGAGAGTAGGCAAGCTCTCTCTGCTTGTCCACGCATCCTCATTATCGAGTTTCAGCGCCATCGCGCGAGCGCTTCCTCCGGCGTCAACTCGCCAAGGGGCGCGCGGCGCACGGGAGGCTGATGATCGATCCAGCCGCCGAAGCCAACCTCGATCCGCGCGTCGGCTCCTTCTATTTGCGTGAGCTGCCCTCTCGCCCGAATTTGGCGATGGGAAAGGACCTCCCTGGGCGTGAGCACAGGCTGGAAACAGCAGTCGACCTCGCCCAGAAGACTTTCCCAATGCTCGAGCGGGAGACTGGCGAAGAGTTCTGCTACCTCCGCCGACAGTTCCGTCTGCGGCAGCGGCTCCTCCTGTCGCTCAATCCACGCTTCCCGCTTCACCGCGCGGCAGAAGTTGGCCCAGAACTTCGGTTCGATGGCCCCCAGGCTTACAAAGCGACCATCGGCGCAGCGATAGATGCGGTAGAAGGCTGCTCCGCCGTTCAATACGCCTTCCTCGCGTCCAAGCTCTCCCTCTCTCAGTGCGGCCGTCAGGGGCAAGGCCTGCCAGGCCAGGACTGTCTCGGTCAGGCTTATATCCAAGCTTGCGCCTTGCCCTGTCCGCTGCCGACGCAGGAGAGCAGCCAGGATCGCCGTAACTGCCTGCAAGGCTGAGGCGTGATCCGCAATCGGGGGGAAAGCTGCGACCGGTCGCTCGGCCGGGCCGCTGGCCAGAAGTCCTCCACCTAGGGAGAGATAGTTGATGTCATGGCCCGCGGATTGGGCCAGGGGCCCCGTCTGCCCATAGCCGGAGAGGGCGCAATGAACCAGACTGGGGCTGAGTTGCTGCCTGCGCTCCAGGTCAAAACCGAGCTTCTCCAGGGTACCCGGCCGGTAACTTTCCAACAGGACATCCGCAGCGGAGAGCAGACTCGCAAAGGCTCCCCTTCCCGCTTCGCTCTTGAGATCGAGGCGCACGACTTTCTTGCCCGCATTCACGAGCTTGTACCAAACGGAGATCGCGTCTTCGTCGAGGGGGCCGAGACGCCGCATGGGATCGCCTGCCGGTGGCTCCACCTTGATGACCTCAGCACCCAGATCCGCCAGCAGCTGGCCCGCAGCGGGGCCCGGCAGCCATTGGCTGAGGTCGATCACCCGCACGCCTTCAAGCAGGTCGGTCATGCTCCTGGCTCCTCGGGCAACCCAAGCCCCTCGTCCCAGGGCGGGATGCCGCCAAAGCGTTCAACCAGGTGATCGATGAAAACCCTTACCTTAGGCGCCAGGTGGCGGGCGTGAGGATAGAGAGCGTGAACCGCGGCCCCGACGGGACGATAGGCGGGAAGGATCTGGACCAGTCGCCCCGCGCGCACGTCCGGAGCTGCAATGAAACTTGGCATGAGGCAGATTCCTCTACCTGCCAAGCAGGCCTCATTCAGCAGCTCGCCATTGTTGGCGACAAGGCGCCCGTTGATGCGCACGCACGCCGGGCCTTCTGGCCCATCGAAGTGCCACTCGTCGCCGTGGGTGAAGTAGCTGTAGCTCAAGCACTCGTGGCGCGAGAGGTCGGAGACGAGTTCCGGTGTTCCATGGCGTTCCAGGTAGGCCGGTGAGGCCAGCAGCAGCATGCGGCTTGGTGCCAGGCGACGCGCAATCAAGCTGGAATCCGTGAGGCGGCCGATGCGGATGGCAAGATCATAGCCCTCCTTTACGATGTCCACCTGGCGATCTTCCAGCGTGACGTGCACCGTGATCTCGGGGTAGCGCGCCATGAAGTCTGACACTGCACCCCCAAGATGCCGCGCGCCAAAGCTTACCGGCGCGTTTACGCGGAGTTCGCCCCTCGGCGCCGACTGGAGGGCACCGATGGTTTCTTCGGCCTCCCGCAAGGCCTCAACGAGCGTTCCTGCCTGCTCAAAGAAGACGCGCCCCGCCTCGGTAAGACTGAGGCGCCGCGTTGTGCGATTGAGCAGGCGGCCACCCAGGCGCGTTTCCAGCGCCTGTACGTGCTTGCTGACCATCGCACGCGACATTCCCAGCTCGGCGGCAGCGGCAGAAAAGCTGCCGCGCGCCGCTACGCGCAGGAAAACTTCGATACCTGTTAGCTGATCCATGACGGCAGCTTACGATGAGGAAGGAGATGGAGCAAAAGGGTGCGACCCTGTTGTCGCTCTGGTCATCCGCCCCGTCGCAGCTGCAGGGTACTCCAGTTCCCGATCCGCCAGCGCCGCTCAAGCTTCAAGCCGACGGCGCGATGGCGCGCCAGCACCTGGCGCTCTTGCCTGCGAATGAGGCCGGACAGAACGACTCGACCACCTGGCGCCAGGTGGCGGGCTGTATCGGTTGCCATAGCGCACAGGGGGCCCGCCAAAATATTCGCTAGAATCAGATCATAAGGGGCCTGGTCCTTGATAAGCCGCGCTCGGTAGCCGCGGCTTTCAATCAGACGCACCCGATTGCTCACCCGATTAAGCCGCGCGTTCTCCCGGGCTACATGAACGGAGGGACCGTCGAGATCACTTCCGACAACTCGCAGCTTCGGCCAGAGCCGTGCGGCACCAAAGCCCAGGATGCCGGAGCCGCAGCCGAGGTCCAGGGCCTTCAACGGCCTCCGGCGGCGATCTTTGATGAGCTGGTTGAGAGCGAGAAGGCACCCGCGCGTGGTCTCGTGCCTCCCGGTGCCAAAGGCAAGGTTGGCGTCGATCAGTAGCGCTATTGATCCCGCTGGCGGCGGCTCCTCGATGTGGCTGCCATAGACCCAGAAGCGCCCGGCGGTGAGTGCCGGTAGCGAAGCCCTGCTTTCTGCGACCCAATCGATCTCCGGCATGAGTTCGAGGGTGAAGTCAGGCACCTCCATGCCAGAAAGTAGCGCTGCCGGTGCCAGCTGGGCGACGACGGCTGCATGGCTCGGATCTTCTCCCAGATATAGTTGAAGCGGAACCAGCCCCTGTTCATCCGGGCCGCCCACATCGAGCGCGCCGCCGAGCCCTTCGAGGGCTGTCTCAAAAGCAGCCACGGCGCTCTCAGGCACCCGCAGATAAAGATGGTAGATGGGCAAGGCTTTGGCCATGCGGCCTCTCCGGGATCAAGTTGCGGACGGCTGGGATTCCTGCGCCAGAGCAATTCTCATCTGCGGCGCCAGGTCGTGCCCTGAGGACCATCTTCCAGCAGGATGCCGCGGGCTGCCAAGTCGTCGCGTATGCGGTCGGCTTCAGCGAAGTTCTTCTCCTCCCGCGCTTTGCGACGCGCTGCAATGGCCGCTTCAATCTCCTCGGCCTCGCTAGTGTCTACCCCCTGAAACCAGGCCTCTGGTTCGTCCTGCAGCAGGCCGAGAAGTGCGCCACCAGCACGCAAGGAGGCTGCCGCCGCTTGCCGGTCATCGGCGCTCGCCTTGTTGAGCTGGTGACCAAGTTCGTGAAGCCGCGCGATGGCGAGTGGCGTGTTCAGGTCATCGCACAGTGCGGTAATGATGGAAGATGGAGCTTCCGATGCGGATCCTGCTGGAACATTGCGAAGGGCGCCATAGAGACTATCCAGTTGGGCACGGGCCTCCGCCAGCTTCTCGCGCGTGATGTCGAGAGGCTGACGATAGTGCCCCGAGAGGAGCGCGAGGCGGATTGCCTCACCAGGAATGCCGTCTTCGAGAAGTTCGCGCACGGTGAGGAAATTGCCGAGCGACTTGGACATCTTCTGGCCGCCGACCACCACGTAGCCGTTGTGCATCCAGACCCGCGCCATGTGCCTGGTACCGTGGGCGCAGCGACTTTGCGCGATCTCATTCTCGTGGTGCGGAAAGATGAGGTCCAGGCCGCCCCCGTGAATGTCGAAGGTCTCCCCCAGATGGGTCGCCGACATGGCCGAGCATTCGATATGCCAGCCGGGACGGCCGCGACCCCAGGGGCTCTCCCAGCCTGGCTCGTCTTCAGCCGCCGGCTTCCAGAGAACGAAGTCCGCCGGATCCTTCTTGTAGGGCGCGACTTCTATCCGCGCACCGGCGATCAGTTCCTCGCGGTCCCTGCGCGACAGCTGGCCGTAGTCCTCCATTGTAGGGACAGAGAAGAGCACATGGCCTTCGGCAGCATAAGCGTGGCCCTTTTCGATCAGTCGGCCGATCATCTCGATCATCTGCTCGATGTGGGCTGTGGCCCGGGGCTCGACCGTCGGCGGCAAAGTGCCCAACGCCGCCATGTCCTCGTGGAAAGCCCGCGTTGTGGATTCCGTTACCTCTGCAATCGTTTTGCCGCTGGCGCGCGCAGCAGCGATGATCTTGTCATCGACGTCGGTGATATTCCGGGCATAGGTAACCTGTTCCGCGCCATATAGGTGACGCAGCAACCGGAACAGCACGTCGAAGACCACCACTGGCCTGGCGTTGCCGATATGGGCAAAATCGTAAACCGTGGGGCCGCAGACATAGAGCCTGACGTTCTCGGGGTTTTCCGGCTTGAAGACTTCGCGCTCGCGGCTCAGCGTGTTGTGAAGAACTAGATCGGTCATGTGTTTTCGGCCTGTCTGGTGCCACGGTGCAGGCTTTGCACGAACTCGTTCAGGCCGATCTGGCGCTCGCGGCGCAGGCGCTCGGCCGTCAAGATGGCGCGTACTTCCGCAGCGGAGCGATCGAATTCCCGATTGACGATGATATAGTCGTAAGCGTCCCAGTGACTCATCTCGTCGCTCGCCTTGGCCATGCGCTCCTGTACCACCTCTTCGGGATCGAGGGCGCGGGTGCGCAGTCGTCGCTCCAATTCCTCGTGCGAGGGAGGCAGGATGAACACCCTGACCAGATCCTTCGCCATTCGGGAGGAAATCTGCTGGGTGCCTTGCCAGTCGAGGTCAAACAGCACGTCCCGCCCCTCTTCAAGGGCCTGCTCTACGGGTTCGCGCGGCGTGCCGTACCAGTTGCCGAAGACAACGGCATGCTCCAGCAGATCCCCGGCCGCGACCATTTCCTTGAAGTGCGCTTCTGCGACGAAATGGTAATCGACGCCGTCTCGCTCACCTGGTCGCTTTGGCCGGGTTGTGGCGGAGACCGACAGGGTGAGGTTGGGATCCTGCTCCAGCAGGGCCCGCGAAATAGTTGTCTTCCCGGCGCCTGAGGGCGAAGAGAGAACCAGCATAAGTCCACGACGCTGTACTTCCATTGGCGCTTTCCGCTGCACCTCCTTCACCAGATCACTCCAGATTCTGTACCTGCTCACGGAACTGTTCGATCACTGCCTTTAGCTGGAGGCCGATGCGGGTGAGTTCCACATCGGGAGATTTCGAACAGAGCGTGTTGGCCTCGCGATTGAACTCTTGGCAGAGGAAGTCGAGTCTACGCCCGATCGCACCTCCTTCCGCTAGCAGAGCGCGCGCGGCTTCCAGGTGTGCTCGAAGGCGATCCAGCTCTTCGCGCACATCCGCCTTGCCAACCAGGAGCGCGGCCTCTTGGGCTAGACGCTCTTCCGGTAGTGACGGAGAGGCCTCTAGCAGTTCCGCCACTAGCCCTCGTAAACGCTCCCGCAGAGCATCGGGCTGTGCCGCGGCGCAAGCGCTTGCCGTTTCGATGGCAGTTTCGATCTGATCGAGCTGTCCGCTCAACAAGGCACCCAGGCGCTGCCCTTCCGCCCGGCGCATTTCGATGAAGCTCTCGATAGTGGTGTCAAAGTCTGCCAGCATGGCCGCATCACGCTGCGCCTGCCGCGTTTCATCTAGGGTCTCCCCCTCTTCGGCCCGCTCGAGCACGCCCGGCAGAGCCAGAAGACCATCCGCCGAGGCGGATACAGCCTTGCCGCCTTCGTGCAGTTCCGCGGCTATTTCAGCGTACTGGGCCAGCAATTCGCTGTTGACCCTGACATCACCGCTGCTGCTGGAACGACGTAAAGTCAGGCCAATTTGCAGGGAACCGCGATGAAGTTTCGCCTGCGCCCGCTGCCGCAGTGGCTGGTCGAACCGATCGAAGCCGTGTGGCAAGCGCGCCCTGATATCAAGGCCACGGCCGTTGACGCCCCGGATCTCCCAGACCCAGGCGAGCGTGTCATCCCCGCCCTGAGCGCGGGCGTAGGCAGTCATGGATCTCAAGTCGGCCGGCATTGGCTACTCTTTGCGTGGCGGTGGGAGGCGCCCTTATAGCCGGGGGCAGTCGCAGCGCCAAGGTCGTGCGCCGATCGCAACAGCCTTTGCTGGACTTCCGCAACCCCTTGCTGATAGCTGCGAGCCCTGACAACGCAGCTATGGACAGGAGAAACCTTGGCCAGTGGAGACTTTCGCAACCCGCGACACATTCTGATCACCGGGGCATCTAGCGGGATCGGCGCAGCGCTCGCACAGGCTTATGCCCGGCCCGGTATCCGCCTGTCACTGGGAGGAAGGGACGATGAGCGTCTGGCGGCCGTGGCCGAAGCCTGCCGTGGGGCGGGTAGCGACGTCTCGGTGGCAATCCTCGACGTCTGCGATGCCAATGCCATGGCCGCATGGATTGCCCGAGAGGATGCAGCGGCGCCACTGGATCTCGCTATCGCAAACGCTGGCATATCCGCCGGAACGGGCGGTTCGGGTGAACCTGCAGAACAGGTTCGTCGCATCCTGGCGACCAATTGCGAGGGGGTGGTCAACACCGTCCTCCCAGCGCTGGACTTGATGCGCGCACGGAAACGAGGACAGATTGCGATCGTATCTTCACTGGCAGGTTTCCGGGGGTTCCCCGGGGCACCTGCCTACTGCGCATCAAAGGCCATGGTTCGAGTTTGGGGGGAATCGCTGCGCGGCCATCTCGCGGGGGAAGGAATAGGGGTGAGCGTGATCTGCCCCGGCTACATCGACACCCCGATGACCCGCGTGAATCGCTTCCCCATGCCCTTCTTGATGACGGCCGAGCGCGCGGCCGCGATCTGCAAACGTGGGCTTGCCCGCAATCGCCCACGCATCGCCTTTCCCGCGCCCACCTTCTTTGCCGTCTGGTTGCTTGCCCTGCTGTCGCCACGGCTCACCGATCCCCTGCTGCGGCGCCTGCCGTCCAAAGACTGATGTATCGCGACTAAAAGATGAAACTACGTGCCTACGAAGGTATAGGTGCCAAAAGCCATCCATGGCTGAACTAGGGATGAGGAGGCTACCCCATGCGTCGATTGTTTGGAGCTGCCGTGATCGCCGGTGCGTTGGCGACGAGCCCGCTTCTGGCCCATCACGCGGGAGAGGCATTTCAGGCCGGCGCAGTGGTCGTCAGTCACATCTGGACGCACGTGAATACGCCCGCCGCCCATGCCAATGCCGTGTACCTGACGGTCGCCAACCATGGCACCGAGGCGGACCGTCTCATCGCTGTAGAAGGCGACTTCTTCGAGAGCGCCGAGCTACAAGCGCCTGTTGTTGGGGAAGACGGGGCGCTCCGGACGACGTCTCTCTCCTCTGTCGAGATTGCGCCCGGCCAAAGCCTTACGTTCCAGCCCGGCGGCGTGCAGATCATCCTGGTCGGGCTTCAGGAAAGCTTCTTTGAGGGCGATCACTTCCACCTTTCGCTGGTGTTCGAGCAGGCGGGAAGCCTCGAGGTCGAAGTGGAGGTGGAAGGTCATGGGCACAGCGAGGACCATGAGGCCAGTAGTTGAGGCCCTCTTCCCATCTGCGCCTGTCTCAGGCCGACAAACGCTCCTCGGCAGGCAATTGCGAGCGGTCCGTGCGCGTAATCCAGCCGCCGCCCAGGATGCGACTTCCGTCATAGCAGACCGCTGCCTGGCCCGGTGAAATGCCGTAGCCAGGCTCCGTCAGGTGCAGTTCTGCCTGCCCCTGGCCATGGGTGAAAATACGCGCTTCGACAGGCTGTTGGGCCGATCGAAGCTTCACCTGCACAAGCCTACCCTTACGCGAAAGCGGCTCTGCCAGCCAGTTGAGGTCGTGAAGGTAAACCCGATCTCTGGCCAGTGCTTCGCGCGGGCCCACCACTACACGCCGTGTCTCTGGTTCAAGCCGCACCACATAGAGAGGCTGGGCACTACCGCCGACGCCTATTCCCCGACGCTGCCCCACGGTGAAGCCGATAATGCCATCATGCGTTGCCAGCACGCGGCCGCTGAGGTCCACGATCTCGCCCGGATCGACGGCGCCGGGCCGCAGCTTCTCGACCACGCGAGCGTAGGAGCCGTTAGGTACGAAGCAGATGTCCTGACTGTCGGGCTTGGCAGCTACGGCCAAGCCAAAGCGCTCGGCGAGTGACCGAACCTCGCTTTTCGGCAGATCGCCCAAGGGAAAGCGCAGGAAATCGAGCTGGTCAGGCGTCGTGGCAAAGAGGAAGTAGCTCTGATCGCGCTCCGGGTCCCGCGCCACATGCAGTTCCGCCCCTGCAGGCCCCTTAACCCGCCGGACATAGTGGCCGGTCGCCAGGCAATCGGCACCGAGATCCCGCGCGGTCGTCAGGAGGTCTTTGAACTTTACCGACTGATTGCAGCGTACACAGGGAATAGGCGTCTCGCCCCGCAGATAGGAGTCAGCAAAATCCTCTATCACGCTTTCCCGAAAGCGGCTTTCGTAGTCGAGCACATAGTGGGGGATGCCCAGGGTCTCCGCCACGCGCCGCGCATCATGAATGTCCTGACCGGCGCAGCAGGCGCCTTTTTTCGCCAGCGCGGCACCGTGATCGTAAAGCTGAAGCGTGATACCGATCACGTCATAGCCTTCGGCGTGCAAAAGCGCCGCCGTGACGGAGCTGTCGACGCCGCCGGACATGGCCACCACCACGCGGGTCTGGCCCCGGTCTCTATCAAATCCCAAGGTGTTCATGACGCGGAATATGGCCGCTGGTGCATGGCGACGCAATGCTGGCACGGGGCCTAAGCTAGCCCTGTGCATGCCGAACTGCGATAGCCTACTGTAACATAAGCGTCACAATGTTTGCAGAGCCCGCGCCCTGCGTTAGGTTGCTCGCGGCCGGATCCTACTGATCCGGTTGAGAAACGGGAGGATTGAATGAACGAGAGGGCGGAAGCACACCGCAGTTACATCACCTATGCCATTGCCGCCGCCGTTGGGCTCTCCGCCTGGATGCTGGCGCAGCCGGGCCAGGCTCAGGAGTGCCCGAACCGAGGGGATCTGGACGAGCTCTATTGCGATTCAGACGGCGATCTGGTGGCTGACACTCCGGATGAGGTTGTTGACCCGAACACCCTTGTCTTCGCCTATACCCCGGTCGAGGATCCGGCCATCTACGAGGACATCTGGATGCCGTTCATCGAGCATCTGGAAGAGGTGACCGGCAAGAATGTCCAGTTCTTCGCGGTGCAATCCAACTCCGCACAGGTGGAAGCCATGCGCAGCGGCCGCCTCCATGTGGGCGGCTTCTCAACGGGGCCCACGCCCTTTGCCGTGAATCTGGCGGGAGCGGTTCCCTTCGCGCTGATGGGTAGCGACGATGGGCGCTTCGGCTACACCCTCCAGGTCTACACCCGCACGGACAGCGGCATCGAGGAGATGACGGACCTGGCTGGCAAGCGGGTCGCTCACACCTCCCCGACCTCCAACTCCGGCAACCAGGCGCCCCGCGCCCTTTTCCCGGATCTTGGCGTAGTTCCCGACGAAGACTATGAGGTCGTCTACTCCGGATCCCACGATCAGTCGATGTTGGGCGTCGTGGCCGGAGACTATGATGCCGCCCCTGTTGCCTCCGAAGTTGTTGATCGCATGGCCGAACGGGGCCTCTACGATCCAGAAGAGGTGAAGGTCATCTGGGAATCGCCACCCTTCCCAACGACTTCCTATACCTATGCCCATAACCTTGATCCGGAACTCGTAGAGAAAATCAAAGAAGCCTTTTTCTCCTTCGACTTCGAAGGAACGGCTCTGGGAGAGGAGTTCACCGGGGTCAGCAAGTTTATCCCAATCTCCTACAAGGAGGATTGGGAGGTAATTCGGCAGATTCAGAAGGCGAACGGCGTGAGCTATACGCCGCAGGATCTCGCCCAAGAGTAAGAGGAGAGACGGGGGCGCGATTTCATAAGGCGTCGCGCCCCCGTCCCGGAGATCCAATCAAGTATGTTGAAGATATCCAAACTCGTTAAGCGCTACGGCAAGGGAGATCCGGTTCTGAAGGACCTGGATCTCGAGGTTCACAGCGAAAGCATCGTTGCCATCATCGGCGCTTCGGGCGCGGGAAAAAGTACGCTGTTGCGCTGCATCAACCGACTGGTGGAACCAACATCTGGCACGATCGAACTGAACGGAATCGATCTGACCGCGCTACGCGGCCGCGAACTCCGCGCAGCGCGGCGGCGCATCGGAATGATTTTTCAGAGCTTTAACCTGGTCGACCGACTGACCGTCATGGAGAACGTGCAGTCTGGCCGATTGGGATACATTCCTCTTTGGCGGGCCGTCGCGCGCCGCTATCCAAAGGAAGACATCCGCAAGGCCTACGAACTGATGGAGCGCGTAGGCATTGCGCACTACGCCAACAAGCGGGCAGATGCCCTTTCAGGCGGTGAACGTCAGCGTGTGGGCGTGGTGCGCGCCCTGATGCAGAACCCGGAGATTCTTCTCGCGGATGAGCCAACAGCCTCCCTCGACCCCAAAACCTCGGCCCAGATCATGGAACTGCTGCGATCCCTCTCCCGCGAGCTTTCGCTTCCAGTCCTGATCAACATTCATAACGTGGCCGAGGCGAAGGCCTATTCCGACCGGATCGTGGGGATGCGCTATGGACGCATCATCTTCGATGCAGAACCCGCCGCGTTGGATCAGCGGGCAATGGATGAGATTTACGCCGGGATACCGGCCGAGGAACGCGGAGAAGCCGGTGATGCAGCAGCCTTGCAGGTGCAACCGGCATGAGCCCCACGCCTGATACCTGGCGCCGGCCGCCGATGATTAGCAATCCCTGGCTGCGCTACGGTCTGGTCGTCGCTGTCATCCTCTACGTGGTTTGGGCCTTCTCTACGCTGCCGATCGACTGGCAGCGGATGAGCGAAGGTGTGACGCGGGCGCAAAGGATCTTCAGCGGCGCCTTTCCGCCCAGTTTTGAGCGCAGCAACCTGCTGATCAGCGGCTTTCTGGAAAGTATCAGGATCGCCATTCTTGCGACGGTAGGCGGCGTCTTCCTTTCCATCCCCATCGCCTTTATGGCCGCGAAGAACCTTTCGCCGCTACCGATATATCTGCTGGGCCGTGGCATCATCATCGTGGCCCGCAGTTTTCATCCGGTGATCGTCGCGATCATCTTCGTCAAGGCTGTGGGCTTCGGGCCGCTCGCAGGAGTTCTGACTCTTATCGTCTATTCGGTGGGCTTCGTTGCCAAGATGTTGGCCGAGCGGATCGAGGAGATCGATTGGGGGCAGGTAGAAGCCATGCGGGCAGTGGGCGCAGGTTACCTGTCTACTGTCTTCTACGGGGTGTTTCCGCAGATCATGCCTCGCCAGATCGGCCTTTCGATCTACCAGCTCGACTCCAACCTTCGTGCCTCTGCCGTGGTAGGAATCGTCGGCGCCGGCGGTATCGGCTCCACCTTGGCGAATGCCTTTGGCCGCTACGACTATGACTTTGCGCTCGCCATCACCCTCGTCATCGTCGGCGCCATTCTGCTGAGCGAGGCGATTAGCGGGCAAATCAGGAAACGTATATGGTAGGGCTCGACAGCCATCCGGAGGAATGGGCGCGCTACACACCGCGCCAGCGGATGCAGCGCTTTCTCATCTATCTCTTCTGTATCGCAGCAATTGTCTGGTCGCTCACCAGCATCAACGTGATCTGGGAGTGGGTCTACGACGCCCCCGAACAGATGGGCGATCTCTTTAGCCGGATGGTGCCGCCGGACACCCGGAACCTGGGCACCATTCTGTGGGTGCTCGTGGAAACGGTGAATATCGCAACGCTGGCTACGGGACTTGCGGTCATCGTGTCATTGCCGGTTGCCTATATAGCCGCTCAGAACACGACACCGAACGCCCTTACGCTCTGGCTCGGCCGCTTTATTCTGGTTTCCAGCCGCTCGGTGAACACCATTATCTGGGCGCTGCTTTTCGTGGCCATCTTTGGCCCCGGCATCATCGCCGGGATTCTCGCGATCATGTTCCGTTCCATCGGTTTCATCGGCAAGCTGCTGGGGGAGGCGATCGAGGAAATTGATCGCCGTCCGGTAGAAGCACTCGAGGCGACGGGTGCCTCGCGTTTCAAGGTCATTCTCTATGCCATCGTGCCCCAGGTGATGCCGGTCTTCTGGGCCGTGAGCATCTTGCGGTGGGATATCAACCTCAGGGAATCGACCGTGTTGGGCTTGGTGGGCGCAGGCGGCATCGGTCTCATTCTGCAAAGCGCGATCGACACCTTCAACTGGCAGGAAGCGGCTACAGTACTTCTGGCGATTCTCGCTTTGGTCGTGCTGGGGGAGATCGTGGCGATGGCATTGCGACGACGCATTATCTGACAGGCGAGGCGGCCCCTCCCCTCTCCTGGCAAGCACCGCTATATAGAGCCCATGACTTCCCTCGCTACTGCTAACGATCCGCCCTACCTGGCCGGTCTTAACGACGCCCAACGCGCCGCCGTAACGACTCTGGACGGCGCGGTCCTGCTGCTCGCCGGTGCCGGGACAGGCAAGACACGGGCGCTGACCACGCGCCTTTCGCACCTCTTGTGGAGCGGTCGCGCCCGGCCTCAGGAGATTCTCGCGGTCACCTTCACGAACAAGGCGGCCCGGGAAATGAAGGACCGCGTCGCAGCGCTTCTGAAGCTTCCTTCGGTAGAAGGCTGGTGGCTCGGCACT
>JAJUFM010000063.1 GCA_029265995.1 Rhodospirillaceae bacterium
CCTGCGAGACCGAGGGCCATGGCCGCCATCGCGGTGGCAACCGATCGCTTTGAGAGCGCGAGCTCCCAGCCCGGGGTAAGGCGCTTGGGCACCAGACCATAGTCGACGAGGCTGGCGAGGGCTCCGACAACCGATGCATCCCGCAGCAGAGCCGCCGGTTTACGCGGCGGGCGGGATGACAGGAAGGCGCCGAACAAGCTGCCCCAAAAGAAGGCTGCTCCCACGTTGGTGGCGGCGCCGACCGCGGTGTGTCGCACGTCCGCCTTGTCGTGGTCGCCGGCTTCATCGCCCCAGAGCCAATGGCTGGTTGCGTTTACCGGAGCAAGAGGGCTCCGACCTTCAAGCCGGGCGCTGATCATTACTGCGGCGGAGGACGCGATGGCAGCGCCGGCGCCGCAACAAAGGATGTATCTGAACAACGTCATCTTGCTGGTCCTGATCGTCACAAGAGACGAACGGACCGACCACGCGGATGTTCCGCTCAGGCTTCGGTAGGCTGCGCGCAGGACGTAAGGTCGGACCGAAAATCGGCCAGGCGCCGCTTCTGTCGGCCGTCGCTGTCGAAATTGGCAGGTTCCAGCCAAGCTTCCAAGGCAGCCTTCACCGTGGGCCATTCCTTGTCGATGATGGAATACCAGGCTGTATCGCGGTTGCGGCCTTTGTAGACCAGCGCTTGCCGGAAGGTTCCCTCGTAGATGAAGCCCAGCCGCTCCGCCGCCCGGCGCGAGGGCGCGTTGAGCGCATCGCATTTCCACTCATAGCGACGATAGCCCAATTCATCGAATACCCGCCGCATCATAAGGTACATGGCTTCGGTGGCCAGAGCGCTGCGCTGGAGGAGGGGCGAGAAGTGGATGTTTCCCACCTCGATCACGCCGATCTCCGGCTGTAGCCGCATGTAGGTCGCGACGCCCACGGCTTTGCCGGAGCTTGGATCGACGATGGCATGGAAGAAGGGGTCGTCTTTGGCTGTAACCTGGTCCAGCCATTCCCGATAGGCGATGCGGTCGACGACGGGCTCGGTAAAAAGGTAGGTCGAGTTGCGGCCGCTCTTGTCGAGTTGCTTTGCCGCGAAGAGGTCATCCCCATGGCGGGCCGGATCCAGTGGCTCCACCCGGCACAAGCGACCCTGCATGGGCGTCTTTGGCGGCCGTGGGCGCGGGCTCCAATCCGGAAGGGCTTCGCCGATTGGCTGGCCCAGCTCATTGACGCGCGGTGCTGACATGGCGCTCTCATGTGATGACCCTTCTCCCTGCGGATAGAGGGCCATGACTGCGGAGGGAAGAGCCACTTGGCTTTGCGCTGCAGCGCCAAAGCTGGTCTGGCCGCAAACCAGCTCAGCGGTCCGACGGGAAAAGCTGCTGCGTTGCTGCCCAGAATTGTCAAAGTTATCTGGGGCCAGCCAACGCTCGTAGATCTGCTTCAGGGCCGGCCACTCCTCGCGCAGAATCGCGTACCACCAGGTATCTCGATTACGACCCTTGTAGAGGCTGTCCTGGCGCGCCAGTCCCTCCGGTCGGAAGCCAAAGCGCAGGGCGGCACTTTTGCCTTTGTGGTTCCACCGATCTGCGCGCCAGACGAGGCGTTGGCACCTCAAGGTTTCAAAAGCTTGGGAAAGAAGCAGGAAGACCGCGTCGGTCGCGATCCGGGTACGCTGGAGACAGGGTGAGAAGACCACATGTCCCAGTTCCATCTCCATCCGGGCTCTGTCGCGGCTGAAAAGCGCCATGAAGCCGCAGGCCTGCCCGCTGTGGCGATCGAGCACAGCGAAGAATCTGCGCCCGGGAAGGCGGATGAGGCGTTCCAGCCCTGCCAGCCACTCATCCTCAGTGGCGAAAGGGCCATAGGTCATGTAGGTCCAGAGGCGCCCCGAATGATCTTCCTTCAAGCACGAGAAAAGCTCGGACCCGTGCCGGCTCGGCGATAGTGGCTCCAGGCGGCTCCACCATCCTTCCAAAGCGACCGGGGGCCCCTCTTCGTGCTGCCCTTGTCTCGCAGGCAGCTCCTCGTAGACCGTCATAACATCCCCTCCCGCACCCGCTCTGCAGGAGTAGAATGTCCTTACCTAAAGGGGAAGAGGGTGCCTGCACATCGCGACACAGGGCAGCCTCCCGCGGGCGGCGGCGGGTGCCTTACCCGACTGCTACGACCTCAAATTCGCGGGTGGGGCGTACCAGCTTGTCTTGAGCTGCGATGAACTGCAGCTCTCGCGTGCCGGCATGGTAGGTGGCGGAAATTACCTCGAAGATGGCGGCAGCCATGGCCGATAGGGCGGCCGGCACCGAGCGACCGCTCTTGAGGTAATGGGCGAGGAACAGCGCGGTCACCGCATCGCCAGCTCCGTTGGGCGGAGGATCCAGCGGCAGGAAGGGCGTCGAGACGACCCACGCGCCTTCCTCGGAAACTCCAAGCATCTGGATGACATCATCCGGCGTCTGATCGTGTTGCAGCGAGGTAATGACCGCGACCTTCGGCCCCATTTCGAGCAGGGCGCGGGCGGCTGCCACAGCGTCCTTCAGGGAGCGCATGTGCGACCCGGTCAGAAGCTGGAGCTCATACTGGTTCGGGATGATCACGTCTGCGGCGGGCACCGCGCGCTCGCGCATGAATTCCGGGATACCGGGCCGAACGAAAATGCCGCGCCCATGATCACCCATGACCGGATCGCAGACATAGAGAGCATCTGGGCGCGCCGCTCTGATTCGGGAGACGGCTTCCAGGATCGCTTCCCCCAGCTCTGCGTCGCCCAGATAGCCGGACAGCACCGCGTCGCATGTCGAGGGCGGCGACCGCTCAAAGATGCCGTCGATCACCTTGCGTACGTGATCAGCCGTGAAGACGTCGCCGGTCCAGGAGCCATAACCGGTGTGGTTGGAGAACTGGACGGTATTGACGGCCCAGACGTCAAAGCCGAGCCGCTGCAAGGGAAAGGCGGCGGCCCGATTACCAACATAACCGTAGGCGACGTGCGATTGCACGGATAGAACGTTCATGGCATTGGCTTTGTTTAGTCGTTATTGATCGTCAAAGTGCCTCGCCATCCGGCCCCTCACAACATCCATTTTCGCGGAGGTTGAAGGTGCCAATTCAGACAAGCCCTACAGGGAGGTGTCACCCATGCTCAAGACCGCCCGTCCCCGGCGCAGCCTGCTCTACATGCCCGGCAGCAACACCCGCGCCCTGGAAAAGGGCCGTTCGCTGCCGGCGGATGGCCTGATCCTGGATCTGGAGGATGCGGTGGCGCCTGATGCCAAAGCGGAGGCGCGCCAGAACATCGTGGCTGCACTGCAGCAGGGCGGCTACGGGCGGCGCGAGATCATCGTGCGAATCAACGGTCTCGATACCGAATGGGGGCATGCGGACCTGGAGGTGATGGCGAGGGCTGGCGCCCACGCCGTCCTGCTGCCGAAGGTCGAATCGGCCGAGATGGTCCGCCAGGCGGAGGCCTTGATGGTGGCGGCCGGTGCGCCGGAAGAGCTCTCCATCATGTGCATGATGGAAACGCCCTTGGGAATCCTGAAGGCGGCAGACATCGCTGCTGCTTCGCCACGCCTCAGCTGCCTGGTGATGGGAACCTCTGATCTGGTCAAGGATCTCAATGCGCTTCACACGCCGGGAAGGCTACCGGTCCTGACCTCGCTCTCGCTCTGCGTACTCGCGGCGCGCGCCAACGGTCTGGCTGTGGTCGATGGGGTGCATCTGGACCTCAACGATGCCGAGGGCTTTGCCGCGCAGTGTAAGCAGGGGCGGCAGCTCGGCTTTGATGGAAAGACGCTGATCCACCCCAAGACCATCGCCACCGCCAATGAAGTATTTGGCCCGTCGGCTGAGGACGTAGCCGAAGCGCAGCGGATCATCGCAGCCCATGCCGCCGCAATGGAGGCGGGGCAGGGGATCACGGTGCTCGACGGCAAGTTGATCGAGAACCTGCATGTGGAAACGGCACGCCAGACGGTTGCGCTGGCCGATGCCATTGCCGAGCTCGAGCAGTCCGAGGGAACTCCGAGTGAGGCCTGAGCCATGAGCAAGACCGACAGCGGCAATTTTTTCGAGGACTTTCAGCTCCACCAGGTGCTGTGCCACCCGACGCCGCGGACGGCGACCGCTGGCGATGCGGCACTCTATCTTGCGCTGACAGGCTCGCGCTTCCTGTTGAATTCGTCACGAGAGAGTGCGCGGGCCCAGGGGTTGCCGGAGGCTCCCCTGGATGACCTGCTGGTCTTCCACCTGGTCTTCGGCAAGACGGTGCCTCAGGTGTCGCTCAACGCCGTCGCCAATCTTGGCTATGCGGAATGCCGCTTCCTGGATCCGGTCTACCCTGGAGACACGCTTACTGCCGAAAGCCGCGTCATCGGCCTGAAGCAAACGTCGGCCGGCGACAGCGGCATTGTCTATGTTCATACCCGCGGCCTGAACCAGCAGGGCGCTTTGGTCCTGGAGTTCAAGCGCTGGGTCCTGGTGCGCAAAAGGGATCCCTCAGCCCCCGCACCCGAACCGCTCGTTCCGGAAACGCAGGAGGCCGTACCGCCCGAGGAGCTGGTGGTGCCTGCGGGCTTGCATGGCAGAGAGTGGAACGCAGAGCTGTCCGGCAGTCCCTACCTCTGGGACGACTATACCGTCGGCGAACGCATCGATCACAGCGATGGCATGACCCTGGAAGAGGCTGAGCATCAGCTTGCGACGCGCCTTTATCAGAATACTGCTAAGGTTCACTTCGACCAGCTGCTTGCGGAGGAAGGCCGCTTTGGCAAGCGCCTGGTCTACGGCGGCCACATCATTTCCCTGGCCAGAGCCCTTTCCTTCAACGGGATCGGAAATGCAATCCGGGTGGCTGCCATCAATGGCGGGCGTCACGTAGCACCTACCTTTGCAGGCGATACCCTCTTCGCCTGGTCGGAGGTGCTTGCGAAGCAGCCATTGCCGGACCGCGATGATTTGGGTGCGCTCCGCCTTCGCACGCGCGTTCTGAAGAATTGTCGAGCTGACGGCTTTCCCGATCGAGGACCAGACGGTAAGCCGGATCCGGCGGTCGTATTGGATCTTGATTACACCGTCTTGATGCCCAGGCGCACTTCATCCTGGGACGTGGTTACAACAGCCGGAACAGGGAGTTAGAGAATGAGCGGGAGGCTCGCAGGTAAAAGGTGCCTCGTCACGGCGGCAGGACAGGGGATCGGACGCGCTTCAGCCCTGGCCTTCGCGGCCGAAGGGGCTGAGGTCATTGCGACCGATATCAATGAGGAAGCCTTGGCAGGCCTTGCCAAGGAAGATGCGGCGATCACCACCGAGCGGCTGGATGTGCTGGACAAGGCGGCCATCGTCGGCGCGGCCAAGCGCCACCCGAACATCGATGTTCTGATGAACTGCGCCGGCTTCGTGCATAACGGGACGATCCTCGATTGTGAGGAGGATGACTGGTCCTTCTCCCACGAGCTCAATGTCACGGCCATGTATCGGATGATCCGCGCCTTCTTGCCCTCCATGCTGGCGGCTGGGGGAGGCGGCATCATCAATGTAGCCTCCGTTGCTTCGAGCTTGCGCGGCGTCCCTAACCGCTTCGTCTACGGCACCACGAAGGCAGCTGTTATCGGCCTTACGAAAGCCGTTGCAGCTGATTTCGTCGGCCAGGGCATTCGCTGTAACGCCATCTGTCCCGGCACGGTGCAGACGCCGTCGCTGGATGAGCGCATCGCGGCTCAGGGAGGCGACCTTCAGCAGGTGCGCGCCAGCTTCGTCTCCCGCCAGCCCATGGGGCGCCTCGGCAAACCGGAAGAAATAGCTGCCCTGGCCGTCTATCTCGCCAGCGACGAAAGCGGCTTCGTGACCGGCCAGGCCATGGTGATCGATGGCGGGTGGCTGTGCTAACCGCTACAGCCGGTCGGGAACAACGCTGAAGCCCGTTACAGGAGGATCTCTCTGGGCGGCTCTGAAACATGAACATGAAGGGGCGCGTCTGTCAGCTCCTGGAGCCTCTCCAGCGAAACGCCAGCCGCCAACTCCTTCACGATGAAACCGGGGTCACCGACTTCGATCACGGCCAGATTGCTATAGATGCGCCGGACCACCGCCTTGCCCGTTAACGGGTAGCTGCAGCGCGTCACCAGCTTGGGTGCCCCCTCTCGGGTGGTGTGGTCGGTCATGACCCAGATTTCCCGTGCGCCTGCAACCAGATCCATAGCGCCGCCAACGGCAGGAATTGCGTCGGCCGCGCCTGTCGACCAGTTGGCAATATCACCATTCTCCGCGACCTGCATCGCGCCGAGGATGCAGACGTCGATGTGGCCGCCGCGGATCATTGCGAAGCTGTCCGCCTGGTGAAAGAAGGCGGCACCGGGCAGAAGCGTGATCGGCTTCTTGCCGGCGTTGATCAGTTCCGGATCCTCCTCACCCTTGGCGGCAATAGCTCCGAATCCCAGAACCCCGTTTTCCGAGTGGTAGCGGATCTCTCGGTCCTTCGGCACGAAGTTCGCCACCAGTTCCGGCATGCCGATGCCGAGGTTCACGACCGCCCCGTCCTGCAGATCCTGAGCGACTCGCTGAGCGATCTGGAGGCGCGCCAGGCCAGCGTGCGTTTGCGTTTGGCTCATGGATAGCTTGCTCCCTGGGAAATCAGCGCTGACTCCACGACGGGATCGGGAATTTCCACCAGGCGATCGACGAAGATCCCGGGGGTCACCACGGCCTCTGCATCAAGACTGCCTGCGGGCATCAATCGACGCACCTGCACGATCGTGGTTTTCGCCGCCATACACATGATCGGGCCAAAGTTGCGGGCGACCTTGTTGTAGGTGAGGTTACCGAAGCGGTCGGCCTTCTGGGCCTTCACCAGGGCAAAATCTGTCGTGATACCGTACTCCAGGAGGTACTCGCGTCCCGCGAAGCTTCGCACTTCCTTACCTTCGGCCAAGGGCGTGCCTGCGCCAGTCGGCGTGTAGAAGGCGGGTATGCCGGCGCCCCCGGCGCGAATGCGCTCCGCCAGCGTCCCCTGTGGTACCAGCTCCAGTTCGATCTTCCCGGCGCGGAAGAGCTCCTGGAAGACCGTGGAGCCGGAAGAGCGAGGATAGCTGCAGATGATCTTGCGGACCCGTCCCGCGGCGATCAAGGCAGCCAGCCCCACCCGACCGTTGCCAGCATTGTTGTTCACGATAGTCAGGTCGCGCGCGCCTTGATCGATAAGGGCATGGATCAATTCGACCGGACTTCCTGCCTCACCAAATCCGCTGATCAAGATGCTGGAGCCATCCTTGATGTCCGCTACCGCTGCCTGCAGGGAGGAGTAAAACTTGTCGATCATGCCAGTATAGTTATTTCGCTTGAGCCAGCGTGTGAGGCTTGGGGGAAAGGCGCTGGATACGTTGCAGATACACTGTAGCGCGTAAAAGGTCTACCGCAGGGGAACCTTCTGCCGAGCGAAGGAGCTACGTAGATTCACCTCATGTTCCAGCTTCCGATCCGCTCCAGAAACAAGACGACGCGACGAAAATGATGCCAACATCAAGATTCTACATTTGGGCCGCCTTCGGCGCTGCATCGTTCGCCTTGGCTTGCACTCTTCCCGCCCACGCACAGGACGAGGAAATTCCTCGCCTGGAGCCCGGAGACTGCCCGACCGACGCGCTGGTTGAGCTGGAGGCTACCTGCTACACCTTTTATGGCGAGGAAAACTGGGGCGAGCCGAGCGGCAGAACGATCAGCCTGCCGGTGGCGGTGTTGGAAGCGGATGGTGCCAGCGAAGACAAGCCGCCTGTCTTCTTCTTTCCCGGCGGTCCCGGGTTCTCCTCCTTGGGGAACCAGGCCTACATTGAGCAACTGTTGAAGGACGTGGGTGAACGGACGCTGGTGACTATGGACAACCGCGGCTTTGTTCACGCCGAACCTTCCCTCGCCTGCCCAGCCTACGCCGCTTTCTCTCCCTATCACAACATCATCCACACACCAGCACTGACCGCTTCGGTCGATCCGAAGGTGCGGCTGGAGATCCTTACTTCCGAGGTGACCGAGTGCTACGACACCTTGGCGGCGCAGGGAATCGATTTGTCGCAGTACAACGCGCACGCAGTCTCCCGCGACGTAGAGGAAATCCGCCAGCTGCTCGGCTATGAGCAGATCGACGCCTATGGCTCCTCGACGGGAAGCGGCACCGTGGTCTCCTTCATCCAGTATCACCCGCATAGTGTGCGCGCCGCGGTACTCGGCTGGCCTTGGTTCAATCACCTGCGCAATCGTCCGCCGGTGGACGAGTTTTATACGGCGAAGCAGATGTTCACGGATGTGCTCGCCCGCTGCGCGGCGGAGGAGGTGAGCTGCCGCGAGCTGTTACCGAACTGGATGCACGCGCTCGACCGCGCGCGCCGGGCGCTCGATGATCGGCCCTTTGTCGCGGAGGTTGGGGAGGAAGCAGCAGCGGAGCGAAAATCCCTCTACTTCGACGGCGCGGCCTTTCTGGCGACCCTCTACCTGATGCTGCCCGAGGACTATGCCGAGCTGCCGAGCCTAATCGCTGACATTCACTCCGGCGACTATGAACGTCTCGACACTTTCTTCCGCCTTGATGACTACGACCCGGCGCCGAAATCACCGTCCTACGCCCTCGGCTACTTCCTCGCCCACGTCTGTAACGACATGGGCACGAACCGGCCCACGGCCAAAGACTCGGCTGCAGCGGTGCTACGCGAGCCCGCCATCCTCGGCTTCGAGCCAGCTTGGCTGTGCGGCTGGTGGGGCGGAGAGGGAGATGTTCCTGCCGAGCACAACGACCCGCCGCACTCGGAAGTCCCGGCACTCGCAATCCATGGCGAGATGGATCCCTGCTGTACAACACGGTGGAGCGACCATCTACGGCGCACCATGCCGAATGTCCAGGCGGTCGAGATGCAGGCGCTGGGCCACAACCCGGTTAACGAATGCCGCTCGCGCGTGATCCAGGCCTTCCTCGCCGATCCCCTGCAGCCGGTTGATACAAGCTGCCGCACGGAGGTGGAGCGGGAAGCCTGGGTGATCGATTAGCCAGAAACCCGAGGCTTCTGCTCTTGCTGCACTGGAGGCGAGCGCAACTAGCTTCCTCTCCCAGCTTCTATGACAGAGGTCGCAGCGGCGAGGGCGCAGGGCCTTTCTTGGGAGCGTGTAAGAGGAGCCAGAGCGTAACGCAGAATTAGCCACGCTGCTTCGTGATTGGCGATGACCAAGTCCCATTGATACGGGGAGCGGCGCGGATTTACGAAAACAGGACGCACTCCACGATGAGTTACCCGTCCTGCTCCATGCGGCACGAAGAGGCCTCGAAGTGCGAATTGAAGCCCTTCACTCACGTAATGAAGCTTTGGCTGGGGGACCTGGACTCGAACCAGGACTGACGGAGTCAGAGTCCGCTGTTCTACCATTAAACTATCCCCCAGCAGGCCCGCCGCAGGCTTCGGCTGCCGGTGCGCAGTATCTAGTCCAGGTCATGGGGGCGATTCAAGCCCTTTTGGTAGCAACCCACCTACCGCTTGCGCCGGGATGCCCCATGGAAATTCCCTTCCGGACTCTGGCCAAGGCCGCCATGGGCACCATAAGATGGGAGGATGCGCGAATCGGATAGGATTGAAGCGGTAGAGGCCGCCAGAGAACAGGATCAAGCTTTTACCTTGCCTCCTTGCCACGCGAGCAGGGGCGGTGGGGCACCGGGCCGGGCTGCCCCCTATGATCAAACGGATTCCGTATGTCCAGGCCACACCGATTGCACCGAGCCAGAGGTACCCAACATCTACGCTGCCCTCGACCTGGGCACCAACAACTGCCGGCTTCTGATCGCGCGACGCTGCGGCAGCAGCTTTCGGGTGATCGACGCCTTTTCCCGCATCGTTCGCCTCGGAGAGGGACTCGAGTTTCAGGGGCGGCTGAGCCAGGCCGCCATGGATCGCACCGTGGCTGCCCTGTCCATCTGCGCCCGCAAGCTGCGTTATCGGCGGGCGGAGCGCGTGCGCGCGGTTGCCACGGCTGCGTGCCGGCGCGCCAGCAACGGTGATCTCTTTCTGCGCCGCGTGAAGCTGCAGACCGGCGTGCCGCTGGAGGTCATCAGCAGTGAAGAGGAGGCGACACTTGCCTATCAGGGCTGCGTGCCGCTTTTCGAACCGGAACAGCCCCATGTGGTCGTGTTGGATATTGGAGGGGGGTCCACCGAACTCTGCTGGCTCGACCGTAGTGGCCCTGGTGGCAGCGAAAGGGTGCGGCGGGCCCATTCCCTGCCGTTTGGAGTCGTCACCCTGGCCGAGCGCTATGGCGCGAAAGAGGTGTCGGACCCGGTCTACCGAGCGATGGTCTATGAAGCTGCCGAGGCCTTGACGGATTTCGATCCTGATGAAGAACTTGGCCGGCTTGCGGCAAACGGGCAGTTGCAGTTGGTCGGAACCTCGGGAACGGTCACCACCCTGGCGGGGGTGCATCTGGGCTTGCCCCGTTACCAGCGCGACCGCGTGGACGGCATCCACCTCAGTCGGGATACCATCGTCGCTACCAGCGCGCTGGTGCGCAGCTTGAGCTTTCAGGCGCGGGCGGCACACCCCTGCATCGGTGTTCAGCGCGCCGACCTTGTCATTGCCGGTTGTGCGATCGTCGAGGCAGTACTAACCCTCTGGCCCTTGCCGCGCCTGCGCGTGGCAGATCGTGGTTTGAGGGAAGGGATGTTGACACGCATGATCGAACAGGATCTAGCGGGCGCCGCGGTACCATGAGCCGCAAGTCAGGGGGCGGTAAGCCTAGCGGGCCTTCGTCGCGCGCAGAGCGAAGCTCTGGCCGGGGGCAGCGCCAGCTCCGGCAACGGGTGCGGACGGCGAAGGGGCGGCGCGCTTCCTCCGTCCGCTGGTTGGAGCGGCAGCTCAACGACCCTTGGGTGGCTGAGGCCAAGGCACGTGGCTATCGCTCCCGCGCAGCCTTCAAGCTGCTGCAGATCGATGAAAAGGTGGGGCTGCTGAAGCCAGGTCAGCGAGTGGTCGATCTCGGGGCCGCTCCCGGCGGGTGGAGCCAGGTCGCGCGCCAGAAGGTTGGCGACAGGGGCAGGGTGATCGGCATTGACCTTTTGCCGCTAGACCCTCTTGCCGGGGTCGAGTTACTCCAACTCGACTTCCTCGACGAGGCAGCGCCAGCCCTGATCCGCGAGCGGCTCGATGGGCCGGCGGATCTGGTTCTGTCAGATATGGCCCCCCAGACCTCAGGCCACGCCTCCACCGATCACCTGCGGATCATGGCGCTCGCTGAGGCTGCGCTGGACTTTGCCGTTGAGGTGTTAGCGCCCGGAGGCGGCTTTGTCGCCAAGGTCTGGCAGGGAGGCAGCGAAAAGGAATTACTCGATCGGCTGAAACGGCGCTTCGCCAAGGTGCGGCACCTCAAACCGGCATCGAGCCGGCCGGAATCACCAGAGCTTTTCGTGGTTGCCCTCGGTTTTCGCGAGCCGGGTAAGACTGAATGACCCTGCAGGAAGGGAAGCAGCGGGACGCTTTACTGGCGTCCTACGGTTTTGGCCTCTTTCCTGTGCTCCATTACCAGCCGGCCAGGCGTGGCGAGTGGACCATTGCCAATCACCTGCCCGCAGTGGGTGACGGCTATCTTACCCGAGCAGTCGTCGAGGAGCGGGTGGTCCTGAGCCGCGGGCGCCATGTCTGGATGTCTATCGGTCTGCTGGAGAAGGAAAGCCACGCCTGGCATGTCCACTGCGCCAACGGCACGGTCGTAACCGCAGGCCTCGGCCTGGGAATGTTTGCCTATGCAGCGGCGATGAAACCGGAGGTCGAGCGAGTTATCGTCGCCGAAATCGACCCCGACATCATAGAGCTGATGCAGCAGTCCAGCGGCTTCCACAGCTGGCCGTGGCGAGAGAAGGTGGAAATTCTGCAGGTTGATGCCCTGGCCGCAGACTTTGCCGATGCAGTGAAAGCGCAAACCCGCGGCCGCTCCGTAGATTATCTCTATGCGGATATCTGGCCGAACTTTCCGGCGGAGGAAGCCCCGGCGCAAACCGGCGTCATGGCGCGCGCGCTCAAGCCCAGGGCTGCGGGCTGGTGGGGGCAGGAGCTGTCTTTCGCCGGCTTTTGCCGGGCGCGGCAACAGCGTCTGGACGAAGCTGGTTTCCGAGCCTTCTTCGCGGAAAACGGCGTGCCGGTGCCAGAGGTGACGGAGGGCTACCTTAGATTCTGCCGCGATCTTATGGCAGCCTATCGCCTCGGTTCGAAGGATACCTTGGTGCAGCGCCTCAGGAACTTCCTGGCCGGCTGACGCGCCAGCACCCAGCGCAGCGGCGCATGCATGACGGACATGCGACACCACAAAGAAGACTCTGCTTGAGCCGCCTTCCTGCTGGTGTAGGATGCGCCGCCAACTCCCCGCCACCCGAGGGCTTTTGGCATGGAAATCCGTGAAGCTTTGACGTTCGACGACGTGCTGCTGCAGCCGGCGGCTTCTGCCGTCTTGCCGGCGACCGCCGATACCCGCACGCGTCTCACCCGCAGCATCCAGCTGGGGATCCCGCTGCTCTCGGCGGCAATGGATACGGTGACCGAGGCACGCCTGGCCATCGCCATGGCTCAGGCCGGCGGAATGGGCGTGATCCACAAGAACATGCAGCCGGGCGAACAGGCCGACGAGGTCCGCAAGGTCAAGAAGTTCGAAAGCGGCATGGTGGTCAATCCGGTCACCATCTATCCCGATGAACCGCTCGCCAACGCCCTGGCCCTGATGGAGCTCCACGAGATCTCCGGCATCCCGGTGGTGCAGCGCAATAGCGGCAAGCTGGTCGGCATTCTCACCAACCGCGATGTGCGCTTTGCGACCGATCCGAACCAGCCGGTTCAGGAGCTAATGACCCATGACAAGCTCGTCACCGTCACCGACGGCGTGAGCCGGGAGGAAGCCAAGCGGCTGCTGCACCAGCATCGCATCGAGAAGCTTCTCGTGGTGGATGGGGACTATCGCTGCACCGGGCTTGTCACCGTCAAGGATATCGAAAAGGCGCAGGCTTATCCCAATGCCTGCAAGGATCCGCAGGGTCGTCTGAGGGTGGCGGCGGCCGTAGGCGTCGGCGACGACGGCTTCCGCCGTTCCGAGGCGCTGGTGGCCGCCGATGTGGACGTGCTGGTGGTGGACACCGCGCACGGCCACTCCCAGGGAGTCATCCAGGCGGTGGGCCGTCTTCGGGAAGCCTTTCCAGACGTCCAACTGGTCGCCGGCAATATCGCCACTGCAGAGGGGGCGGCCGCGCTCATCGAAGCCGGCGCCGACGCGATCAAGGTGGGGATCGGGCCGGGCTCCATCTGCACCACGCGTGTCGTCGCCGGCGTCGGCGTGCCGCAACTCACCGCCATTCTCGATACGGCGGCGGTCTGCCGAGAGCACGACATTCCGCTGATCGCGGATGGCGGTGTTAAATACTCCGGGGATCTCGCAAAGGCGATCGCCGCGGGGGCCGATTGCGTCATGGTCGGTTCGCTGCTGGCCGGTACTGACGAGGGGCCGGGCGAGGTGTTTCTCTATCAGGGCCGCTCCTACAAGGCTTACCGCGGTATGGGATCGCTCGGTGCGATGGCGCGGGGCTCGGCTGACCGCTACTTCCAGCAGGAGGTGGCAGACCAGTTGAAGTTGGTGCCGGAAGGCGTCGAGGGGCAGGTGCCCTACAAGGGGCCCGTCGCCGGCGTTGTACACCAGCTGATCGGCGGCCTGCGTGCTGCCATGGGCTACACCGGCAACGCCACGATTTCAGAGATGCAGCGCAACTCGCGCTTTGTGAAGATCACCAACGCCGGCCTGCGCGAAAGCCATGTGCATGATGTGCTGGTGACCCGCGAGGCGCCCAACTACCAGAACAAGGGGTGAGGGATCTGGGGGCGGTACGGCTGCTTCTGGTTTCCCTGCTATTGCGCAATCGGGGCCTGACGTGATTCCTGCTGCACGCCTGCAGGCAGCCATTGAGCTGCTGGAGGAGATCGAGGCTGCGGCGCCCAAGCCGGCTGACCGCGCGGCGGCCGCCTGGTTCAAGCTTCGCCGCTATGTCGGCTCCAAGGATCGCCGCGCCATCAGCGAACTGGTCTGGGGCTGCTTGCGCGCCAAGGCCCGGCTCGGGTGGTGGCTCGAACGCCTGGACCTGCCTTCAACCGCCCGCGCCAGGGTGCTGGCTTTCCTGGTGCTGGGGCAGGGCGAAGCGCCAGAGCAGGTGCTGCACCTGCTGTCCAGCGAGAGCCGCTACGCCCCGCGCGCCGCAACAGCGGAAGAGCGCGCCTGGATCGGGCGGCTCAAGCGGCGCGGCCTGGACCATGCGGAGCAGCCTCCTGCTGTCGCTCAGGAGGTGCCAGACTGGTTATTGGGGCGCCTCACCGAAAGCTTGGGTGAAGCGGTCGAAGCCGAGCTGAAAGCGCTGCGGGAAGCCGCCCAGGTGGACCTGCGTGTCAATCTCTTGAAGGCCCGCCGGCGGGAGGCGCGGCAGATGCTGGCCGCAGAAGGGATCGCCACGGAACTCGGGCATTGGTCCCCGCTGGCGCTGCGGGCGGACGGCCGCCAGCCCGTCGCCGCCACCCGTGTTTTTCGTGACGGCATCGTGGAAGTTCAGGATGAAGGCTCTCAGCTCGTCGCGCTGCTGGCGGGAGCTGCGCCAGGCTTGCGTGTCTGCGACTTCTGCGCTGGCGCTGGAGGCAAGACCTTGGCGCTCGCGGCACAGATGGAAAACAAGGGCCAGCTTGTCGCCTGTGATGTCCTCGAGAAGCGGTTGGAGCGCTCCGCCGTGCGGCTGCGCCGGGCCGGCGTGCACAATGTCACGCGACGGCCGTTGAGCAGCGAGCGCGATCCCTGGGTGAAGCGCCACAAGGGTACCTTCGACCGCGTCCTGGTCGACGCACCTTGCAGCGGTAGTGGCACCTGGCGGCGCAATCCGGAGGCGCGCTGGCGCTTCAGCGAAACCGATCTGGAAAGTTTGCTCTTACTTCAGGCCTCGATCCTCGAAAGCGCCGCCCGACTGGTTCGTCCAGGCGGACGCCTGACCTATGCAACCTGCTCGCTGCTCCGTGAAGAAAACGAACAGCAGGCGGATGCCTTTCTCTCCCGCTCGCCTGACTTTAGGCTGATCCCCCTGTCCCAGCTCTGGGCAGAACTGCTGGATGGGTCCCCACCGGTCCCCGGTCCAATGTTGCGGGTATCGCCGGCTCAGCACGGTACGGATGGTTTCTTTCTGGCGGCTTTTGAACGAGAGGGAGGATGACGGATGGTTCTTGCAGGCAAGACGGCTCTGATCACCGGCTCGACCAGCGGCATTGGCAAGGCGATGGCAGAATCACTGGCGGCTGCTGGGGCGGGGATTGTGCTCAATGGGTTCGGCGAGAAGGACGCCATCGAGCAGCAGCGCGCAGCGCTGGAAGAGCAATACCAGGTGAAAGTCACCTATCATGGCGCCGACATGGCTCGGCCGTCTGAGATCGAAGAGATGATGATGGTCGCCGCGACGGAGCATGGCAGGGTCGACATCCTCGTCAACAACGCCGGCATCCAGCATGTGGCGGATATTGCCGACTTCCCACCCGAGCGTTGGGACGCGATTATCGCGATCAATCTTTCCTCCGCCTTCCACACCACGCGCCTCGCCTTACCGGCGATGCGAGAAGCAGGCTGGGGGCGGATCATCAACGTCGCTTCGGTGCACGGGCTTGTCGCCTCGAAGCACAAGGCTGCCTATGTTGCGGCCAAACACGGTATCATTGGGCTCACCAAGGCAACGGCGCTGGATGCCGCTGGATCCCGGGTGACCTGCAATGCGATCTGCCCCGGATGGGTTCTGACCAATCTGGTGCAACAGCAAGTTGACGCCCTGGCGCAGAGAGAGGGCCTCGAACAGGATGCTGCGAAGGCCCGGTTGGTTGGCGAGAAAATGCCGACGGCAGAGTTCGTAACGCCAGAGCAGATTGCCGCGCTGACCGCCTTCCTCTGCGGCCCCCATGCCAACCAGATCAGTGGGGCGAGCTTCCCAGTGGATGGTGCCTGGACGGCGCAGTAGACGCCTCTACGAAACAGAACCAACAAAAAACGCGGCCCCGTGGGCCGCGTTTTCGTAAATCAGGTCCGGCCCAGCCTGTCCGACACAGAGGTTCGGACCAAGGCGGAACGGCTTACCGCGCAAACTAACCGTTAGAAGCCTTCACGCTCCATGCGCTTGCGCAGCAGCTTGCGATGGCGGCGTACGGCTTCGGCCTGCTCGCGCTTCTTGCGCTCAGACGGCTTTTCGAAGTGACGACGCAGCTTCATCTCGCGGAAGACGCCCTCCCGCTGTAGCTTTTTCTTAAGAGCGCGCAGCGCTTGATCGACATTGTTGTCGCGAACGTGAACTTGCACGGTGGCCTCGACCTCCTACGGAAAAGATGAACGCACAGGCAGCCCAAAGCAAAGGGCGAACAGGGGCGTGTGACTATCACAGCTGCCCTTCCCTGTGAAGCAGATTTCGAGCTGGAAGCGCAGAATTATGGCTCGCCGTGATCGGATTTGCAAGTTGCGGTCCACGAGGTGGCTGCGCACCACGCCAACAGTGAGGAGCTGCGCTCCATCAGGAGGCCGAGGACCCGCGACCTTTCATTGACATGCAGCGCCCCTGAAGAGTCGCGAGCAAAGCTATGCGCCTTGGGGCAGAGTAACAGACAAAGACGACGAGGCGAGGGAGGGCTTATTGTTGGGGGAGAGGTATGTCAAACGCTCAGCAGGCAATTGAAGCGGAAATACCTTACTTACGCCGCTATGCCCTCTTGCTGTTACGTGACCGCGATGCGGCTGACGACTTGGTGCAGGACACTCTCGAGAGGGCGCTGCTTCGCCTGCACACCTGCAACGAACAAGTGCGCTTGCGCCCTTGGCTGTTTGCCATCCTCTACAACCGCTTCGTCAGCGACTACAGAAAACGGGTTCGAGAGAATGCCGTGACGGAGGCGGGAGATCTGCCCGAAACCGGAGTAGCTGCGCAGGAAGATCGAGTGGCGCTGCGCGAACTTGAGCGCGCACTGTGGCAGCTACCCGAAGACCAGCGGGTCGCCCTGCTTTTGGTGGGAATGGAAGGCATGAGTTACGAAGAGGCCGCAAGCGTTCTCGATGTTCCAGTGGGCACTTTGCGCTCCCGCCTGTCCCGCGGGCGTCGGAGTTTGCGCCTGCGTCTAGAGGGTCAAAGCGCGGAGCCGCGAGTATAGCTATGCGCCCCTATGACGTGAGTGAGTTGGAAGCCTATGTGGACGGCGAACTTGACGCAGTTCGCCGTGCGGAACTGGCTGCATGGCTCGCGCGCCATCCAGAGGCCCAGGCGGTTGCGGAAACCCTGCGGTATCAGAATGCGGGCTTGCATGCGATCTTCGGCAAGCTGCTGCACCAACCGGTTCCACCGCGCTTACGCGCAGCCTTGCATCGCGAGCCGAGTGAAAGTGCCAAGCGGCTTGGTCATCTTCCGCTGATCTGGGTGGTTGCGGGCGGTCTTCTGCTTGTGGCCTCAGCTCTGATCGGATGGCTCGCACACGGCTACAGCTTTGGTCGCTCCATGCATGAAGATCAGCTCGCGGCCTTTGTCGAAAGTATGCAGGAGGCAACAACCTTCTGCGACGTTGCCGAGGAGAGCGGCGGAGATAATGGCTTTCTGATCTCGCAGGAGGAGGAACACCCGTTTTTGCAGGCGGAGGGAGCGAGTGGCTTGCGGCTGCTCGAAGCTCGTATGCTGTCCGGAAAGAAGGGTCTATCGACTGTACTGCTGTTCTCCGATGAACAGGGGAGGCATATCAGCCTCTTCATACAAAGTCGGGATCTCGAAGAAGAGCAGGCGCCGCAATTGATTGAGGAAGACGGTATTAACTACTTCCTTTGGTCGGACGGCCCCTTGAGCTGTACGCTCGTATCGCCAGCTTCGGTATGAGAAACGCTCCGCTCTGGGATCCGTCGCTCATTTAGCTGGATGCGCCACACCAGGGCGGGAAAATAAAGCATTCCCACCCTAAGGCCTGTTGAGGTTCGGGATTCCATCCGAGGCTGGTTTGTGATTCAAGCTTTGGATGGATCGATACGTACTGACAGACGCCCAATGGGCGAAGATGGAGCCGCATTGTCTGGGGAAGCCGACGGATCCCGGCCGCAG
>JAJUFM010000190.1 GCA_029265995.1 Rhodospirillaceae bacterium
GGCAGGATCGGGTAGGTTACCTCCGGTTGCTCGCCGGTGAGGGCCGACATGAAGACGGTGATGTCCTCGATCTGCTGTTCGGTGAGCAGGCCTTCGCCGAGCTGGGAGTTGGCCATGATGGCCACCGCGTCCTGGAGCGACCAAACGGCGCCGGAGTGGAAGTAGGGTGGGGTGAGCTCGATGTTGCGCAGCGTTGGAACCTTGAAGACATAGTCGTCGTGTTCTGCGCGGGTCACCTCGAAGCGGCCACGGTCGTCCGGCGGGAGGACGGCCCAGCCTGGGCGCTCCACCAGACCAAAGGGCTGGTAGCTGTTGCCGCCGAGGTTGATGCCGTTGTGGCAACTGGCGCAGCCCGTATCGATGAAGGCCTGCAGGCCCGCGAACTCCTGCTCGCTCAGCGCGTCGTCATCTCCTGCCAGCCAGCGGTCGAACGGGGAGTTGGGGGTGGTCAGCGTAACCTCGAAGAGGGCGATGGCGCGCGTAAGGTTCTGAAAGGTGACGGGCTCCGGATCGTCCGGGAAGGCGGCTTCGAAATAGGGGTGATAACCAGGGAGGCTGTTGATCACGGTCATGGCATGCTCCTGGTTGGAGGCCATTTCGACCGGATTCTCGATCGGTCCTCCGGCCTGCTCGACCAGGTCGGCGGCCCGCCCATCCCAGAACTGCGCGGTGTTGAAGACGGCATTGAGGACCGTCGGGGAATTGCGGCCGCCCTGCTGCCAGCGGTGGCCGAGCGAAACGGGCGCCAGGTCCGCGCCGCCTGTACCCAGGTTGTGGCAGGTGTTGCAGCTGATGTTGTGTCCCACGGAAAGCCGCGGTTCGAACCAAAGCATCTTGCCGAGCTCAACCTGCTCAGGTGTCGGCGTGATCCCGTTGACCTCGGGCACGCCCTCGGGGATCGGCTCGAACAGCATGGAAGCGAGTTCCCGTAGTTCCTCGACATCCTGCGCCATCGAAGGGAGGGCGGTGGAGATGAGCACGGCAGCTGCAGCGCCCGCGAGTAGTCCGCTCTTCATATCGGCCTCCGTGAGTCCTTGCTTCACTCTCAAGCGTAGCGGGAATCAAAGGTTCCGCCTAGGCGGGAACTTGACGTTTGTCTCATCGGTAGGGGGCGAGGTGCTTGGCGCGGGCCTCCACCGCCTGCGCGCATGCCAAAAGGGGAGGGCCGCCCATACCTAAACTTTTGCATTTGCAATCTGTGCCAACTATGTGATTCTACTGACTTGTGTCAGCAGGGGACCTGAATCATGCGCAGCTTTTGTCGTCTTGCGTGCGTGCTGCTGCTCGGCCTGATGGTGGCCGGCTGTGGCCTGTTCCGCTCCGGGACCGAGGGGACACCGGCAACGCCGGGCGAGATCGGCAGCATCGAGCTTAGCCTGATCGATCGCAGCACCCTCAAACCTGCCCCGGCGTCGCTCCACTGGAATGTGCGAACCCATCCCAGTCACGTTTCCGGGGAGCAGGTGGTCTACAACGGCAACTCCAGCAAGCCGCGGCTGCAGCTTGCCCAGGGGTGGTACCTGGTCGAGGTGGAGCACGACCAGGGAGTTACCACGCACGTCTTCGAGATCTATCCCGGCGTGCACCAGGACATGCATCTGGTTCGCATGACCATGTAGGCTGGATCCGCACCTCTCCTCGGGCGGCCTCAGGACGCCTGAAGAGAGGTGGATTGGTTCAGCGACCGGCGCCGGCGTCGATCACCGTGCCGCTGATATAGGAGGCAGCGTCAGACAGCAGCCAGGCGATCGGTTCCGCCGATTCCTCGGCGCTTCCAGGGCGACCGAGCGGGACACCCGCTGTCAAACGCTCGACGCGGCCAGCGTCACCGGCAGCCGCATGGATGTCCGTGAGGATGAGCCCAGGGGCGACTGCATTGACGCGAATGCCCTCGGGCCCGGCCTCACGCGCCAAACCCAGGGTGAGGCTGTCGATGGCACCCTTGGAGGCCGCATACCAGACGAACTCGTTGGGGCTGCCAAGCTTGGCCGCGCGCGAGGAGAGGTTGACGATCGAGCCACCCTGGCCGCCGCGGGAGCGGGCCATACGACGCACCGCTTCCCGGCAGCAGAGGAGGGTCCCCATCACGTTGATGTCGAGCGTACGGCGCATCTCTTCGGCCGGGGCGTCCATCAGCTTCGAGATGCGCCCGGTGATGCCCGCCGAATTGACCAGTCCTGTGATGGGGCCCAGGGCCTCCTCCGTCTGCTCGAACAGACGCAGGACGGTCTCTTCATCCCTTACATCGCCTTGCAGCACCACCGCGCGACGGCCCGCCGCCTGTACCTGAGCCGCGACCGCCTGGGCGGCCTCCTTTTCGCGCCCATAGTTGACCGCCACATCCCAGCCGTCGCGCGCAGCCAGCCTGCAGGCCGCCGCCCCGATACCCCGGCTCCCGCCGGTCACCAGCACTACCTTGCTCACCTTCGTCCGTCCTCCCTGATGGATTGCTTCGTCGGGCGTAGCTCAAGGACGGGAAAATGAAAAGCGCGGCTTAAAGGCAGGTAGCGCATTAGTTCACGCAAGCGACCGGAGCGTTTCAGCGGTACGCGGCAAGCGGTTGAGGCTTGCCTCGAGGCGCTCGCGCCAGCGGGGGCCGCGCGACAGCGCATCCTGGAAGGCTTCCGCAAGATCATCGGGCCGGTCTTCGGCCAGCACGGCAATAAGGAACTCTGCCTGAGCGCGGTCCTTGCGCGCTTTCGCCTGGTCGGGGCCGCGCAGTCGGCGATCGGCGACGATCAGCTTGTGGATGGCGAAGCGTTCGGGGCGCGGGATCTGCACGAGCACGCCCGACCGGTAGAGCGCAATGGCGGGGATGGGCTCCGCGATGAGGAAGTTCAGGTAGTTCAGAGCCTGCGCGCTCAC
>JAJUFM010000017.1 GCA_029265995.1 Rhodospirillaceae bacterium
CCGGTGACGCGAACGCGCCCGCGCGGCCGGGTGCCCTTCTTCGTGACTGCCGTCTTGCCATCGCGAATGTCGTCGTGCGCCTTGAGGATCGCCCGCCGGGTGAGCTCTCCCACATAGGTCTTGCCCAGCAGCGGGCGGAGGTGCCGTTCGATTCGGCCCTTGTTGATCGCCTTGGTCGTCTCTGCCTTCCGGGCGAACTGCGGGGATTCGAGATAGAGGTCGAGGAGCTGGTTGACGGTCAGGGCCTTCCGCTTCGCCTGCTGTGCCCCAAGCGGGTCATTACCTTGCCGCAGGCTGTCCCGATGCTCCTCCGCCTTCTTGCGGGCCTGCTCGCAGGTCCATTCGCCATGCTTCCCGATCGTGACGCGCCTCTTTCGCCCATAGCCGTTGCGATAATCGTAGACGTAGGACTTCACGCCAGAAGGCAGCACCAGGAGGCCGAAGCCCTTCAACTCGGTGTCCCAAACCACGTGCCTCTTGTCCGTCACCTTGGCCGCCGTCACGACGCGCTTTGTCAGCTTCGCCATCGCCCCTCATCCCTTCCAGTTTTGCCCGTGTCACCAGCCCGTGTCACCACCATGTCACCAAGTGAGAGTAAATCAGGGCTTGAGCATTACAGGAAGAGTAAGCGATATATTGGCAGTTTCCAAGGGATTTTCCGGTGATAGTAAACCTTGTGTCGGCAAGGGTAAAAGGCGGGTAACTACAATGGCATTGTAGAGGTCAGCGGTTCGATCCCGCTCGGCTCCACCATCTTCAAAAAGGCCCGGCCGTTCTGGCCGGGCCTTTTGCATTCCGCGCCTTTACTTTCCCTGAGAACGAGCGTCCGACTGCTGGGGCAGCGATCGGCCCTACCAGTGGCTTTCCTCTTTGGGTTAACATAACGCCCAAGGACGAAGATGAGCCATGGGAGGATTGCGTCTTGTTCGACACTACCCTCAGCGAAGCGGTCGAAGCGTTTCTGGAAAACTTCGGCAAGGCCTTGGAAGATGGCGATATCGAGCGCGCGACGGAGCTTTTCCAGGAGGAGAGCTATTGGCGCGACCTCGTCAGCTTCACCTGGAACATCAAGACCCTGGAAGGCAAGGAGCAGGTGGCCGAGATGCTGCAGCGACAACTCGCCCCCATCCGGCCGCATAGCTGGAAGCTGGCCGAAGGGGAGGCTCCTACGGAAGAGGATGGCATCATCACCGCCTGGATCGAATTCGAGACGGCCGTCGCGCGTGGCTACGGCCTACTACGCCTGAAGGACGGTAAGGTATGGACGCTGCTAACCACCATGGCCGAGCTAAAGGGTCACGAGGAGCCGCGAGGATTCGCACGGCCACTGGGTGCCAAGCATGGCGCTGGCAAGAACCGGGTGAGCTGGCGAGAAGAGCGTGAACGTGAGGAAGCCGAACTCGGCTACAGGTCTCAGCCCTACTGCGTGATCGTCGGCGGCGGCCAGGGCGGCATCGGCCTGGCAGCGCGCCTGCGCCAGCTGGGAGTTCCGACAATTGTCCTGGAGAAGAACGACAGGCCCGGGGACAGCTGGCGCAAACGCTACAAGTCGCTCTGCCTGCATGATCCGGTCTGGTACGACCACCTGCCCTATCTAAAGTTTCCGGACACCTGGCCCGTCTTCTCCCCCAAGGACAAGATCGGCGACTGGTTGGAGTTCTACACCAAGGTGATGGAGCTCAACTATTGGACCCGCAGCACCTGCAAATCGGCCCGCTACGATGAAGCCGCCAAGGAGTGGACGGTCGTGGTCGATCGCGATGGCGAAGAGGTGGTGTTGCGCCCCCGACACCTGGTTCTGGCAACCGGGATGTCCGGCAAGCCCAATATCCCCGACTTCCCCGGCAAGGAGCGCTTCCGCGGAGATCAGCATCATTCCTCGCAGCATCCGGGGCCAGATGCTTACCGCGGCAAGAAGTGCGTCGTGGTCGGCTCCAACAATTCGGCCCACGACATCGCCGCCGCCCTATGGGAACAGGATGCCGATGTCACGATGGTGCAGCGCTCCCCCACCCACGTGGTGCGGTCGGACACCCTGATGGACCTGGGCCTGGGTGCCCTGTACTCGGAGCAGGCGGTACAAAATGGCATCACGACCGAAAAAGCTGATCTGATCTTCGCCTCCCTTCCCTACGCGATTCTGCATGAATTCCAGATCCCGCTTTACGAGCAGATGAAGGAGCGTGACAAGGACTTCTATGAGGGTCTGGAGAAGGCCGGCTTCATGCTGGATTGGGGAGATGACGGCTCCGGGCTGTTCATGAAGTACCTGCGCCGCGGCTCCGGCTACTACATCGACGTGGGCGCCAGCCAGCTCATTATCGATGGCGAGATCAAGCTCGCCCGAGGGCAAGTGACGGAGATCGTGGAGGACGGCCTGGTTCTGGAGGATGGAACTAAGCTCGACGCCGATCTGATCGTTTATGCCACCGGCTACAACTCCATGAACGGCTGGGCTGCCGAGCTGATCGGCCAGGAGGTTGCCGACAGAGTGGGCAAGTGCTGGGGGCTCGGGTCAGATACGACCAAGGATCCGGGGCCCTGGGAAGGCGAACTCCGCAACATGTGGAAGCCGACACAGCAGGAGGCGCTCTGGTTTCATGGCGGAAACCTGCATCAGTCCCGCCACTACTCGCATTTTCTCGCCTTGCAGCTAAAGGCGCGGCAAGAAGGCATTCCGACGCCGGTCTATGGTCTTCAAGAGGTGCATCACCTGGCCTGACGCCTCTTGATGAAGATGGCGTCAGCCGCAGCGGCTATATCCGCAGGCGGTACAGAGGTCGCACCCCTCCTGCCGCAGCAGGGAAAGGGAGCCGCAGCGCGGGCATTGTCGCAGGTCACTAGTACCAGCAGCGGGGGTATCGAGGCCGCTCGCGGTCGCCGCGGTCGCTTCGGCCCCGTGCCCGCCAATGGCCGTTGAACCAGGCAGAAAGCCGGTGTCGATCATGTGCTGTTCAATGATGCCGCCGATCGCCGCCAGCAGCGAGGGAACGTAACGCCCCTCCATCCAGGCGCCGCCCTGCGGATCGAAGACGGCTTTCAGTTCCTCCACGACAAAGGCGACCTCGCCCCCGCGTCGGAAAACCGCGGAGATCATACGGGTGAGCGCCACCGTCCAGGCGTAGTGCTCCATGTTCTTGGAGTTGATGAAGATTTCGAAGGGGCGCCGCTGCCCCTCCTGGACAATGTCGTTGAGCGTCACATAGATCGCATGATCGCTGGCGGGCCACTTCAGCTTGTAGGTGCGCCCTGGCAAGATCGTCGGCCGCGCCAGAGGTTCGCTCGAGTGGGTTGCTGCCTCGGCCGCAGTGGAAGGCGCCTGCGCAGTCTCCAGCACCGCCCCCCGAAGCGGGGTCGGCCGATAGGTGGTGCAGCCCTTGCAGCCAAGATCCCAAGCCTCATCATAAACCTTCCGGAAATCTTCGAATGAGATGTCCGCCGGTAGATTGATGGTCTTGGACACCGCGGCATCGACATACTTCTGAATCGCTGCCTGCATGACCAGATGCTCGCGGGGCGTGAGGTGCTGGGCGTCTACAAAAGCCGGTGGAAGCGAGGCCTCCTGACCAAAGCGCTCGCGGAAGGCACGATACGCCGGGTCACTCACGGTTTCGCTTCGCTGGCTTCCATCGGCTTCACGCACCCGGCGACGGTATTCGAAGGCAAAAACCGGTTCGAGACCCGAGGAAAGATTGTCGGCCAGCAAGGAAATGGTGCCTGTTGGCGCTACGGAGGTCAGTAGCCCATTGCGCAGGCCATAACGCTCGATCGCGCGCCGCAGTTCCGGTTTCAACCGCTGAGTCGCTTCGGTAGCGAGAAACGCCTGGCTGTCGAACAGCGGAAAGCTGCCCTTCTCCGTCGCCAGTTCGACCGACGCGAGATACGCGGCCTCCTGAAGCTCGCCCATCCAGGCTTCTACCGTTTCCACCGCTGCCGCGCTGCCATAGCGCAGCCCGCAGTAGATCAAGGCATCACCGAGACCGGTGATCCCCAGGCCGATGCGGCGCTTCGCTTGCGCTTCCTGACGTTGCTGCTCAAGAGGAAAGCGGGACGCATCGATCGCGTTGTCGAGCATGCGAACCGCCACCCCCACAAGCTCGCGCATGGCGTCCAGATCGAGGTGAGCTGTCTCTTCGAAAGGATCGCGAATCAAGGCCGCCAGGTTGATCGATCCCAAGAGGCAGGCGCCATAGGGTGGCAGAGGCTGCTCTCCGCAGGGATTGGTCGCCTGTATCGTTTCGCAATAGGACAGATTGTTCAGCCTGTTGATGCGATCGATGAAGATCACCCCCGGCTCCGCCGTCTCGTAGGTGGCGCGCAGAATACGTTCCCACAGAGCGCGCGCTGGCAGGCGGCGCCAGACCTTATCGCCGAAAACCAGAGACCACTCGTCGTCCTGCCGTATCGCCTCCATAAAACCGTCAGTGACCAGGACCGAAAGGTTGAAGTTGGTCAAACGGCCCGCGGTGCGTTTCGCATCGACGAAGGCTTCGATGTCGGGATGATCGCACCGCAAGGTCCCCATCATGGCACCGCGGCGGGCGCCGGCCGACATGATGGTCCCGCACATGCTGTCCCAAACCTCCATGAAGGAGATCGGGCCGGAAGAGGTCGATCCCAGCGACCTTACCGGCGCACCTTTTGGGCGCAGGGTCGAGAAATCGTAGCCGATACCTCCACCCTGCTGCAGGGTCAGCGCCGCCTCACGAAGATGCGAGAAAATTCCCCCGAGATCGTCTGGGATGGTTCCCATCACAAAGCAGTTGAACAGGGTGACATCCCGCTCTGTGCCCGCACCCGCCAGGATGCGACCTGCCGGGAGAAAGCGGAAGCCCTCCAGCGCGCGCCGGAACGGGTCCTGCCATTTGACCGGCTCCTTCTCCACTTCTGCTAGGGCGCGCGCCACCCGATCCCAGGTCGCGCCGATGTCCGGCTCCGGTGGCTGGTCGAGCGAGCCGCTGAAGCGATACTTTGCCTCCCAAATCTGTCGGGAGAAGGGGGAGAGCTCCGACATGCGATGTCTCCTCGCGCCAAGACGCAAGGGTAAGCAGCCTCCAGAATTGAATCAACGTGAGCGCGCGAGCTCTCTTGCCGCGCGCGCAGGGAATGGGCATAGAGTGGAGTTATGAAAAGGGTATTGCTCGCAGCCTCTACCACCCTGCTCCTGCTCGGCGCCTGCTCGAGCCAGGAAGCAGCCGTTACGCCCGGCTCCCTGCAAGGCCGGGCCGTTCCCAGCGTGCAAGTGGCGGTAGACAAGGACCGCGGGCTGGATGTCGCGCAACGCTGGTGCGCCTCTTGTCATCAGGTGGAGCCGCTGGGATCCCGCCGCAGCGCGGCCCCCAGCTTCATGGAGATTGCACAGGATCCCCGCAAGGACAGGGCCTGGCTGGAAGCCTTCATGGGCGAAGAGCACCTGCCCATGCCCACCTTTCGCCTCTACCCGGACGAGCAGGCGCATGTGATCGCCTACCTGGAGAGCCTCTAAATCAAAGGTGTAGAGTAAATTCACGCATTGAAGCGGGTCATTCTCGTGAACCCGATTCAATCCGGTCTGCTTTCGCCTCAGCGGTCGGGAGGTATTGAATAGGTCAGGGTCGCATGGGCGACGGGGTCATCGTTCTCGATGGCAGCGCTGGTGATGAGGACTTCGCCATAGGCCAGCCGCTTGCCCAGCTTGAGTAGCCGGCATTCCCCTACGAGATCTCCCGGCGGCGGCGGGCGCAGGAAGTTGATCGAGAGGTTCGTTGTCAGCGCCATCTCGACCCGGCCGATCGCCCCCAGGACCGCCACATACATGGCGAAATCGGCCAGGGTCATCATGGCGGGCCCACTGACCGTGCCACCGGGGCGGAGGACACTATCTGAAGCCGGCAAGCGCAAGCGGGCCGATCCCTCCCCAATCTCCTCGACGGAAACGCCGAGCATGGTGACCCACTTCAACTCGGTGGAGATCTCTTCAATCTCAGCCAGCGTGATCTTTGCCATTCGCCTCTCGTTTTCTTACTGCCGCTCGTTCCTGCCTTTATCTCTTGTACCGGCGCGAAAGGAAGGTCCACATTGAAATGCTATAACTATCGGTGGCGCATGCCCTCCGCGGCAGTCAGATTGAGGAGCAGCAGCCCATGACAGCAGTCGGCGCAAACGAGCCTCTACTTCTTCGCGAAGAACGCGACAGGGTCGCCTGGCTCACCCTGAACCGACCCAGGCAGTATAACGCGCTCTCTGAGGAACTACTGGCGGAGCTGACCTCCACCTTCGATTCGCTGGCAAAGAAGGAAGCGCTCCAGGCAGTGGTAATCGCCGGAGCAGGCAAGTCTTTCTGCGCCGGCCACGACCTGAAGCAGATGCGTGCTACGCCTGACCAGGAGTATTATCGACGCTTGTTCACAGCCTGCAGCGAGATGATGTTGTCCATCCGCAGGCTGCCGGTTCCGGTTGTCGCGCGAGTCCACGGGATCGCAACCGCCGCAGGCTGCCAGTTGGTGGGCGCCTGTGATCTGGCTGTTGCCAGCGATGACGCTCGCTTTGCCACCTCCGGCATCAATGCCGGCCTTTTCTGTTCCACTCCCGCCGTCGCCCTCTCGCGCAATGTCGGCACCAAACCGGCCTTTGAAATGTTGGTGACCGGTAACTTCATTAGTGCGAAGGAGGCCCAAAGGCTGGGATTGGTCAATCGAGTGGCCGCAGCGAGCGCTCTCGATGAGGAGCTAGGGGCGCTCCTGAACCAAATTCTCAACAAGTCTCCAGTTGCCGTTCGTACGGGTAAGAAGATGTTCTACGAACAGCAGGGGAAGGCACTGGAGGAGGCCTACGCCTACGCGGCGGAGGTGATGGCGTGCAACATGATGGCTGAAGATGCGGGGGAAGGCATTGATGCCTTTATTGAAAAGCGTGACGCAGTTTGGCGGGGGCGTTAACTCTGCGCTCGTCCTTCTTCTGACGGCCTTTATCGTGAGCGCCTGCGGAACCAGCAGCGGCGAGCGCGAGGTGCCGAGAGACCCAAGGGCCAACCTCTACGGGGTGAGCATCGCCAGTCTGCAGGCCAACCCCCAGCTCTGCACCTTTGCGCTGGGTGCCAGCGGCCATCAGCTGACGTCGGTGCCGGACCGTCCTATTCAAAATGGTTGCGGCATCACGAATGCGATCGAGATGAGCGCCACCTCGGTCGCCTTCAACAACGGCTTTGTTGCAACCTGCCCTCTAGCCGCGACCTACGCGATCTTTGAGGCCGACGTACTTCAGCCCGTTGCCATGAAGCACTTCGGCCAGGCCGTCGCTCGCGTGGATCATTGGGGAACCTACGCCTGTCGCAACCGGAATAATCGCATGGCCGGACCCCGAAGCGAGCATGCAACCGGCAACGCCATCGACATTGCCGGGTTCACGCTAGCGGACGGGCGAAAGATCAGTGTCCTCGACGGCTGGCACGGGAAAAGCGACGAACGCGCTTTTCTGCGAGAAGTCCACCTGGGCGCCTGCAGTCTCTTCCAGGGCGTCATTGGACCGGATCACGATGCGGCGCACCGCGATCACTTCCATCTGGACATGGGTCGCTGGCGCTTTTGTAGATAAAGCCGGGGGCGTGAAGGAGAAAGTCAGGGACGGCCTAGCCAGTCCAGGATCAGCTCGATCTGCTCGCGTCGCATCAGCGCCGGCGCATGGCCACTGCCCGCGATTTCGACAACCTCGGCACATGGCCCTCGCTGCTTCATCTCCGCTGCGGTCGCGGGGGTCAGAAGTTGCGAGTGCTCGCCGCGCAGCACCAGCACCGGCTGGCGCACAGCCTCCCAAAAACTCCAAAGGTCTACGTCCCCTCCGACCGAAGTGGCGAAGGCGTTGCCCAGGGCAGGATCGTAGTTGCGCCGCCAGCGGCCATCCGCAGTCTGGGTGAGGGAGCGTTCGATGAGACGCTGCCACTGCTCATCGTCCAGGGGGCCAAAGCCCTCATAGGCCTGGCGCAGCTCCTGGCTCGCACTCGCGAAGTCAGGCCAGAAGCGCTCTTCCGCCACCTGGCTGGCGATATCGGCGATCGCGGGACGCGGCAGAAAGGGCCCGATGTCATTAAGGACGAGGCGGCGCAGGGGACTTTTGGGCTGGGCAGCCATTAGCATACCGATCAAACCGCCCATGGAAGTACCCAGCCAATCCACCTGTTCCACATCTAGCCGGGCGATCAGGGCATTCATATCCTGGAGGTACTGAGGGAAGCTGTAGCCGGCGGGATCAGCCAGCGCATCGCTCTCCCCTCGCCCAACTACATCCGGGCAGATCACCCGCCAGCCGGCGGCGCTCGCCGCCGCGGCCACTTCCTCAAAATCCCTGCCGTTTCGGGTGAGGCCGTGGACGCAGACAAGAACACGCGGCGCATCAATTAGCCCCCATTCCCTATAGGCAAGGCGGTGGAAGCCGCTGGCGGAAAGGCCTAGATGAAACTTCAGCCGTGGCTCGCTCATGGTGAACACCCTTGCGGTTGCTTCGCCGCCCCCTGTCACTGATGGTTATCGTGCCGCCGGCCTGGGGCGCGCGTCAAACCAAGCCGAAGCGTCGCAAAGCCCCACCGCCGTCTGCACGGCGCATCAAGGAGCGAACTTCGGAGCTGGCAGCAATCGTACCCTTGGTCATGAAGGCTTCGTGGTTCTTTTCGATATCGTCCCGAAGGTAGCGATAGTTGACCATGATCCCGGCAGACTGCTCCATCCCCTTGATGGATGTATCCCCCAGCCAGTTGATCCGTTCGAGGCGCGCCCCGTTGCGCAGGTGGAATCGGGCGACCGGGTCGATCGGCTGACCATCGCCTCGCCTTTCCATGAAGTAGCGTGCGGCGAGACGCAGCATCGGCTCCTCCAAAGCCTCGACCATCTCCTTGTGCTCGTACCAACGGTCGCGCTCAAGAAGGGCCTTCAAGGCCTCTGCACTATCCTCCAGTTCGCTCAGTTTCCGCAGGTCGGCGCGCTCGTCCGCTGTAAGCAGGGCGTCCAGCACTGTCCTGTCCTGCTTGTTCAGCCAAGACCTGAACCCTGGCACGGGGGACAAGGTGGCGAAGTTCCTGATCTGGGGAAGGTCGTGGCTCAGTTCCTGCACGACCATCTTGATAAGGAAGTCGCCGAAGGTGATTCCTCTTAGCCCGCGCTGGGTGTTGGAGATGGAATAGAAGATTGCGGTGTCTGCGCGTGCAGGATCGGCTGCAGGCGCACTTTCGTCGAGAAGAGCCTGAACGCTGCTGGCCATCCCGGCTACCAGGGCTACCTCAACAAAGGCCAGGGGCTCGTTCGGCATTCGGGGATGGAAGAGCGCATAGCAGCGGCGGTCAGAATCTAACCGATCGCGCAGATCATCCCACGACTGAATCTCGTGCACTGCCTCATAGGCAATGAGCTTTTCCAGCAAGGCTGCGCTGGAATGCCAGGTGATCCTCCTGAGGTCGAGAAAGCCTGTATCGAACCACGACATTAGCAGTGCCTGAAGATCCCGGTCCAGTGCTTGCAACTGCGGATCCTGGTCCCGCAGCCCGAACAGATCGACCCGAAGATCCACCAGAAACTTAACGCCTTCAGGTAAAGCATTGAATTGCTTCAGTAAGCGTATCCTCGGCGGCTCCAAGGCCTCGCGAAGGCGCAGAGTCGCGGCAATGCGGCCTTCTTCGTCTTCCTGCTGATGATAATCGTCGATGGCCGCTTCGACGACCTCCTCCTTGACCGCGAAATCACGCGCCAGCACCTGCAAGAATATGGCCCGTCCTTCCGGATCGAGTTGCAGATAAGAGCGGCCGAGAGCCGCCGCCCGAAGGCGAGCGGACACTTCCCCCCCACGCGCCTCCAGACAGTCGCGCATCTGCTCACGCAAACGCAGCGGGTCTGCCACTGCCTCATCCGATACTGGAAGACCGATGCTCCTGGCGGCAGAGACAGCTACGTCGCGCCAATTGGCCGAGAGGTTCGAGAGCGCCCGGTCGAAAAGTGATGGGCTATCCTGATGCGTCATGCCACTCCTCAAATTCCCGGCCGCGGCTGCGACCGCAACGCTGGTTCTTCCTTAGGCAGACAAGTTTAATCACCTGAAGGTGACATCAGAATGTCCCCTCCTTCTTTGGAGAGTGTTGGCGATGGGCAGCAGATGGTGAGAAAAAGAAGGAAGTCTCGCTGGCGAAAAAGATCCCTCTGCTGCTGCCAGTCTGGAAACACCTTTGGGGAGGGAGGCCGGGAACGGTGCGTCCTCTGCATCAGTCCTGCAACTCACCCGTTTTCTTAATGATGCCGTAACAGTTGCCATTATCGAACGCGCCGTCAATTATCTTGTATGCATAACCAGGTCACATGCATAACGATCGGCAGGTGGTGGTGAACGCCTCGCAAGCGCTTCGAGATGAAATCGAAAAAGGCATCGTAACCGGCGAGTTCAGGCCCGGCGAACGACTTGACGAGATGCAGTTGGCGAAGCGTTTCGGAGTTTCTCGAACTCCTATCCGCGAAACCTTGATGCAGCTCGGAGCAATAGGTCTTGTGGAGATTCGCCCGCGCCGGGGCGCGATCGTCGTCGAGCACGGCCCACAGCGCGTGTACGAGATGTTCGAGGTCATGGCGGAACTGGAAGGCATGGCGGCATCCCTAGCCGCTCGCCGATTGACTGAAGCCCATATACAGGCCTTGCTGAGGGCGTTAGAAGGATGCGAGGTCGCGGCCAAAGAAGGCGACTTCGACGCCTACTACTATGCCAACGAGATTTTTCACCAGGCGATCTATAACGCGAGCCAAAGCGCCTTCCTGGCTGAGCAATGCACCTCTCTCCACAAGCGCTTGCGGCCCTACCGGCGCCTGCAACTGCGCGTACGCGGGCGTATAACCACCTCTCTCGCCGAACACGCTGCCGTGGTTGAGGCGATTGTGGCAGGCAGTGCCGAAAAGGCGCGAACACAGCTGCGCGCCCATGTAGTGGTTCAGGGCGATCGCTTCAGTGATCTGCTGGCCTCTCTTGACCAGTTGAAGCAAGGTTCAGCACCCACTTGATCCTGCCTATCTCCTCCTGTCGCAGCTCGCGTACCCCGATTTCTGTATACAAGAGTATTGACAGGGGCATACATAAATGGTCCCGTCCCAAAAACGCATAAGAGCTACCGAACAAGGGTTGCTCTACAATAACGCGCTTCGCCGTCGCGCGCAGCGATAAATAGCTGGCGAAATCCAGGGAGGATGGGCTCCGATGCCCACGCTTGTTGAAGCAAGAGCTCACCCCGCTTTTCGGGAAGCATCTAAGGGACGCGAAGCGCCTCTTCTTTCGGTTCAGGATCTTCATCTACATTTTGTAACTTCTCGCGGCGTCGTTCGCGCGGTTGAGGGAATTTCCTACGAGGTTCATCCCGGAGAGATGGTCGCGATTGTAGGTGAGTCCGGTTGCGGCAAGTCGGTGTCGGCGCTTTCAATCATGCGGCTGCTGCCCAAGCTCACGGCCCGCATCGTCAGCGGCAAGATCATGTTCAACGGCCGCAACCTGCTGGACCTGAGCGATAGCGAGATGCGCTCGGTGCGCGGCAAAGACATCTCGATGATCTTTCAGGAACCGATGACCTCCCTGAACCCGGTCCTGAAGATCGGCTTCCAGCTCACCGAAGCGCTCTACATGCACCAGCAGATCAGCAAGACCGCCGCGCGGGAGCGCGCGTTAGAGCTGCTGAAGATGGTCGGCATTCCCGATCCGGAGCGCCGCCTGGATCAGTATCCCCACCAATTTTCCGGCGGCATGCGCCAGCGCGTGATGATCGCGATCGGCCTGGCCTGCAATCCTAAGCTCATCATCGCTGACGAACCCACCACCGCGCTAGACGTGACGATTCAAGCGCAAATCCTCAAGCTGATGAAAGATCTTTCTCGAGATCTCGGCATCGCGATGATCGTCATCACCCACAACCTTGGCATTGTGGCGCGCTACGCGGACCGGGTGAACGTGATGTACGCGGCAAAAATGGTGGAGCAGGCAGATGCCGAGTCCATCTTCAGCACCCCGCGGCACCCCTACACCATCGGGCTGCTTCGCTCGGTTCCGCGGCTCGACCGACCGCGCGAAGGCAAGCTCGCCACCATCGAAGGCCTGCCCCCCAATCTGTTGTCTCCGCCTTCCGGCTGTCGCTTTGCCGATCGCTGCAAGGCGGCGATCGACACGTGCCGCGCCTCAGATCCTCAGTTGCGCCCTATGGACGAGGGACAGCTTGTGCGCTGCTTCCGGGCCGAAGAGATTGCCGAAAGAGGCCCGGAAGCTTTCGGGCTGGCTCCTCCGCACGGGGAAGCTCGCAGCGCGAAGACCATCGACAGATCCAAGCCACTGCTCAAGCTCGATCGCCTGGAAACTTTCTTCGATGTCAGCAGCGGCTTCAGCCTCTTCGGTAGCGAGAAATCCATCGTCAAAGCGGTGAACGATGTTTCGCTCGACATTTATCAAGGGGAAACACTGGGACTGGTCGGCGAATCTGGCTGCGGAAAAACCACAGTCGGCCGCACCATTCTGCAATTGGAGAAGGCGACCGGCGGCACGATCCGTTACCGCGAAAAAGACCTGGCACAGCTTTCTTCGGACGAGATGAAGAAAGTGCGGCGCGACATTCAGGTAATCTTCCAAGACCCCTTTTCGTCGCTCAATCCGCGCATGACGATCGGTCAGATCATCGCCGAACCCATGCTGGTCTACAAATTGCAGCCCAATCGAAAGGCGGCGCGGGAGCGGGTTTCGGACCTACTCACCACCGTCGGCCTCTATCCCTATATGGCCGACCGCTATCCGCACGAACTTTCCGGCGGGCAGCGCCAGCGGGTGGGTATTGCGCGTGCTCTGGCGCTAGAGCCCAGCTTCATCGTTTGCGACGAACCGGTATCGGCGCTGGACGTCTCCATTCAGGCGCAGGTCATCAATCTGCTCGAAGAGCTACAGGAACGTCTTGGCCTGACCTACCTCTTCATTGCTCATGATCTGGCGGTCGTACGTCACATTTCAGACCGCGTGGCCGTGATGTACCTGGGGCGGATGATGGAACTCGCCGATCGAGACGAGCTCTACGACAACCCGCTTCATCCTTACACCAAGGCCCTCCTCGACGCTGTGCCGGTTCCCGACGCCAGGCTGGAGCGCGAGCGCGATCACAGAATCCTGGGCGGAGAAGTGCCGAGTCCACTCCGACCGCCCCAAGGTTGCGTCTTCAGCACACGCTGCCCACTAGCCAGCAAGGAATGCCGTCAAGAGGTGCCACCCTTGCGGGAGATCCGCCCTAACCACTACGCTGCCTGCATCAAGTTGTAGCGCCTGCCAGTCGGAAAGGGCACCATAACTCGCCTACCTGAAATGGATCGGGAGGCGATCATTGCCGAGCCGGGAAAACATCGGCCGGCAGAGAATCAGAGGGAGAAACGCTAATGATAAGAAGCAGATTTGCTGTCGGGGCGGGCTTCGTGGGAGCGGCACTTCTGACGACCGCTTTGGCGGCGCCAGCCTTGGCGGAAGAGCCGCGACACGGCGGCATCCTGAATTTTGCGGTGGGCGCTGAACCCCCCAACTACGATTGCCACGCCAATACTTCCTTTGCCTTCACGCACCCGGTGCGTCCGCACTACAACACGCTGCTGCGCTTCGTGCCGGACAACTACCCGGAAGTTGAAGGTGATCTTGCGGAGTCTTGGGAAGTTTCAGAGGACGGACTGACCTATACCTTCCACTTGCGGGAAGGGGTGGAGTTCCACGATGGATCACCCTTCACCTCGGAAGATGTGCGTGCGACCTATGATCGCCTGCGCGATCCGCCCGACGGTGTGGTCTCCATCCGCCAGGCGTCCTACTCGGACATCGAGGCGATCGAAACGCCGGACGATCATACCGTCATCTTCAAGCTGTCTGGTCCGAACGCTGCGATGCTGGCGAACTTCGCCTCCCCCTGGGACTGCATCTACAGTGCCGAGAAGCTTGCGGAAGATCCGAATTTCCCGCGACAGAACATCCTCGGCACCGGCCCCTTCGTCTTTGAGGAGCATGCAGCAGGATCGCATTGGATCGGCAAGCGCAACGAGAACTATTGGGATCCAGAGCGCCCCTATCTCGACGGCTATCGGGCTGTCTTCATCTCCGGAGCGCCCATGGTCAACGCCCTTTCTGCCGGCGAAGTTCTGGCCGAGTTCCGCGGCCACTCCCCCGCCGATGCAGACCGCATCATGCAGCAGCTAGGCGACGACGGCGTTCGTCAGGAAGGTCCCTGGGCTTGCCTGCTCAGCGTTGCGTTGAACGTGGAGAAACCTCCTTTCGACGATGTCCGGGTTCGCCAGGCCTTGTCCCTGGCGATTGATCGTTGGGGGGGGGCGGAAGCCCTGTCGCGGATCGCGTTGGTGCGAGACGTCGGTGGCATTCTCCGCCCGGGATACGATTATGCAGCCTCGAATGAGGAGCTGGAAAGCCTGCCGGGCTTCGGTCGCGACGTGGAGGCCAATCGAGCGGAAGCACGTCGTCTGCTGGAAGAGGCAGGATATTCCGACCTCTCCTTCACCTTCACCAACCGCAACGTCCCCATGCCTTATACGCCCGTGGGCGTCTTCCTGATCGACCAGTGGCGACAGATCGGCGTTACCGTCGAGCATGAGCAGCTCGAGACACGTCTCTACACCGATAAGCTACTGGGCGACGAACTGGAAGCCGGGCTCGATTACGCCTGCGATTTCATGGATGAGCCGAGCATTCAGCTCATCAAGTACATCTCGGCTGACAAGTCAGCGATCAACTATACCGGCTCCATCGATGAAACCCTCGACCGCCTCTACGAGGAGCAGTCGCGCGAGCTGGACGTGGAGAAGCGCAAGGAGCTGATCCGGAAGTTCGAAAAGCACCTCCTGACCCAGGCCTATCAGTTCCCGACGATCTGGTGGCACCGGATCATCGTTCACCACGACAAGCTGAAGAACTGGCACATCACGCCCAGCCACTACCTCAACGTCGATCTCGCCGACGTTTGGCTGGCTGAGTAACTTCCTCAGAGGGGACGAAGGAAAGGCTTCGTCCCCTCACTTCTTGATTTCCCGGATCGCGCCAGATGCTCGCCTATACGATCAGACGGATCCTCTTGATGGTCCCCACCCTTCTGGGGGTGGCCATTCTTGTCTTCCTCATGCTCCGCCTCATGCCTGGCGACATCGTCGAAACCATGCTGCGCGAGGGCGGCGGCAACGTACCTGCCCACGTTATCGAACAGGAGCGCGTGCGCCTTGGACTCGACAAGCCGATCCACATTCAGTTCATCAGCTGGTTCGGTGGAATCCTCCAGGGCGATTTCGGCGCCTCGATGTGGACCGGCAAGCCGGTGCTTCACGAGATAGGTTCACGGCTGGAACTGTCGCTGCAGATTGCGCTGATGGCGACCTTCCTGGCTGTCCTGATCGCCCTGCCGCTAGGCACCCTGGCCGCCATCTTCAAGAACACCATCGTCGACCATGTAATTCGTGTCATCTCCATCGCCGGCCTGGCCATTCCATCCTTCTGGCTGGGAATGGTCATCATCCTGCTGCTCCTGACCTTCTATGGGTGGATACCGCCCTTGACCTTCACCTCCTTCTTTGAGGATCCCTGGCGCAATCTTTCTCAGCTCATCTGGCCAGCCATGGCGGTGGGTTACCGCTATTCCGCGGTCGCTACGCGCATGGCGCGCTCCTCAATTCTAGAGGTGATGCAGGAAGACTATATCCGCACCGCGCGCGCCAAGGGCGTCTACGAACGCCTGGTGGTGGCGCGCCACGGCATGCGCAACGCCCTGCTGCCGGTCATTACGGTCATCGGTCTGGAGTTCGCCTTCCTGATCGGCGGGCTGGTCGTCACCGAGCAGGTGTTCAACCTGAACGGCATCGGCCGCCTTTTCGTGCAAGCGACGACCCGGGGCGACTACACCATGATCCAGGGCCTCGTGCTCCTTGTGGCAGTGACCTTCATCATGGTGAATTTCCTGATCGACATGCTTTACGCGGCGCTCGACCCGCGCATCCGGTACAAGTGATATGACCGATACCACCACCGATACGGTTCCTGCCGTCACCTACAAGGTTCGCAAGGCTCGCCACCCGATACTGGGCTTCGTCCTACAGCAGCCCCTGGGAGCGATGGGCCTTCTGGTCATCATCATCATGATGCTCTGCGGTCTCTTCGCGGAGGTCGTGGCGCCCTATGATCCCTTGCAGATCGACTACATGGCGATTCTTCAGGCGCCTTCAGCCGACCACTGGATGGGGACAGACGATTTCGGCCGCGACATCCTTTCACGAGTGATTTATGGCGCACGCACCGCGCTTGCCGTCGGCTTCATTGCTTCACTGGCCGGCTGCAGCATTGGCGCCATCATCGGTATGGTGTCCGCCTACTTCGGTGGGTGGGTCGACACCATCATCCAGCGCCTGATGGACGTGCTGCTGTCCTTCCCCATCATCGTCCTGGCCCTGGCCATCGTTGCCATCCTGGGCAAGAACGTCGTAGGCGGCATCGACATCAACCTGATCATCGCGATCGGTTTGCCCATCATACCGAAGGTGGCGCGCGTCATCCGCTCCTCCGCGCTGGCCATTCGGGAATTGCCCTACATCGACGCTGCGCGAGCGGCCGGCTTCTCCCACAAGCGGATCGTGATGCGCCACATTCTGCCGAACGTGACCGCTCCCTTCCTGATCATGTTGACGGCCTATGTCGCCCAGGCGATCCTGCTCGAAGCCTCCCTGTCTTTCCTCGGCCTAGGTGTCACCGAGCCGACGCCGGCCTGGGGCCTGATGCTTTCCGGTTCCGCCGCGCAGTATTATCAGGAAGCTCCTTGGATGATCATTTTCCCGGGGATCGCGATCAGTCTGGCGGTCTTTGCCTTCAACCTCTTCGGCGATGCCCTGCGGGATTGGCTCGATCCGAAGGTTCGGATGTGACGGCGAGTAGCTCTTTCATTTCCGGCCCCCGTTACGAAACAGCCGCTGACGCGCTACGCGGCGGCGCGTTGGAAGGGATGGGGGCTCCGGCACTGGTTCTCGGCTCCGGCTACATCGGCTTTGGCGCCTTGGCGGCCGATGCCGGGGTATCCCTTCCGCTTGCGGTACTTTCAACGCCGATGATCTTTGCCCTGCCCGCCCAAATTATCATGGTAGAGATGTGGCAGCTGGGAACGCCGGTACTTGCCCTGGTGCTGGCAGTGATGATGGCCAATGCTCGCTTTCTGCCGATGACGGCCACGCTGCTGCCGCAGATGCGGCATCCCCGCTGGAACGGCTGGCACTACGCCTTTGCAACCCACCTGGTGGCCATGTCGGGATGGGCCATCGCCATGCGCCGGAACGTGGAGTTAGAGGCAGAACACCGCCTGCCGTTCTTCTGCGGCTTCAGCCTCATCATGTGGTTGGGTTGCTCGCTCGGCACGCTGATCGGCTTCTTCCTGTCGGGCGGGTTCCACGATTTGGTGACGGTCGGCCTGATCTTCCTCAATCCCATCTACTTCATTCTCATCCTTACGCGAGAAACCCGCACGCGCCTGGGGATAACAGCACTGCTCTGCGGTGCCGTCGCTGGCCCGCTGGTTCACCTCTGGATCCCTGACTGGAGTCTGATTGTCGGTGGCATTCTCGCCGGACTGTTAGCGTTCGCGATCCTGGAGAGCACAGGAGCGGCTCGACGTGGCTGATGCAAGTCTCTGGGGATTGATGCTGGTCTGCGCGGTTGTCACCTTCGCCCTGAGAGGCACCGGCCTCTGGCTTTCCCGCCTCATCAGTCTCGACGGACGGGCGATGCGGCTTCTCGCCTGTATCGCCTATGCGACGCTAGCCGCGCTGGTTTCCCGGATCCTCTTCCTGCCGGCGGGCATTCTGGAAACCACGTCCCTGTGGGAACGGCTTTTGGCCACGGCAGTCGCTCTCGGAGTGTTCCTTTTGCTCGGCATGAACCTCCTGGCCGGCGTTGTCACCGGGGGTGTGGCGCTGGTGGTCATCGTCGTGCTGTTCGGGCTATAGGGCAGAACGCGAGGTACCCGGGAACCATGAGCAGCCACGGGGCAGCACTCACACCTTTAGCAGCGGCCGCACCTGGATCGGTTCCAGGGGTCAAAGTGACATCAAGAACCTTGCCTGCTATGAAGCCCCTCGAGCCTGTGGGCAAAGAGCAGCCTTCCAGGGACAGCACACGATGAACAGAAACCTCTACTCCCTCCTCTCCGAGCGCTTTCCGTCTGACCGCAGCCAGACTGTCCTGGAGATGCCGGACGGCAATCGCCACGACTATGCCCATCTGGAAGCGATGGCAGGTCGCTATGCAGCGCTGCTGCGCAAGCTTGGAGTCAGGCCGGGCGAAAGGGTCGCCGTTCAGACCGAGAAGTCTCCCAATGCCATATACTTCTACCTCGGCTGCCTGCAGGCGGGTGCGGTCTACCTGCCGCTGAACACCGCCTATACGAAGTCGGAGGTTTCCTACTTCCTGGAAGACGCAGAGCCGGCGCTGCTTCTCTGCCGCCCGGAAAGCCTTGCACCGATCACCGAGATTGCCGAGGCCGCAGGCGTCAGCCACATCCACTCCATGGACGCGCAAGGCAACGGCTCTCTTACGGCAGCCGCCCTGGAGCTTGCGCCTTCTTCAGATATCGAGCCGAGGGCGGACGACGACCTGGCCGCCATTCTTTACACCTCCGGCACGACCGGGCGCTCAAAGGGCGCCATGCTCACGCACGGAAATCTCTCTTCCAACGCCTTTACCTTGCACCGGATCTGGGGGTTCCGGGAGGGCGATGTCCTCCTCCACGCCCTGCCAATTTTCCACGTGCATGGCCTGTTCATCGCCACCAACACCACGCTGGCGAACGGCAGCTCCATGATCTTCCTGCCGCGCTTCGACGTTGATGAGGTCCTCCGGCTACTTCCGAAGGCCACGCTGATGATGGGTGTACCAACCTTCTACGTGCGCCTGCTCGCCCATCCTGAATTCACCCGGGAAGCCAGTGCGCACATGCGCGTTTTCATTTCCGGCTCAGCACCTTTGCTCGAGGAAACCTTCTACGCCTTTGAGGAGCGTACCGGACAGCGAATCCTGGAGCGCTATGGGATGACGGAAGCCGGCATGATCACCTCTAACCCCTATGAGGCGGAGCGACGAGCCGGAACCGTGGGATTTCCTCTGCCTGATGTGGAAGTGCGTGTGGCCGATAATGAGGGGCGCATGCTGGGCACCAACGAGATCGGCGTCCTGGAGGCCAAGGGTCCCAACATCTTCAAGGGCTACTGGCGGATGCCTGAGAAGACGGCGGAAGAGTTTCGCCCCGACGGCTTCTTCATCACGGGCGATATCGCCAAGATCGATGAGCGTGGTTACGTCCACATTGTGGGCCGGGCCAAAGACCTGATTATCTCGGGCGGCTACAATGTCTATCCCAAGGAGATCGAGCTGGTCATCGATGCCCAGCCCGGGGTGGTGGAAAGCGCCGTTATCGGACTGCCGCATCCCGATTTTGGCGAAGCGGTTGCGGCCGCGGTGGTTCGCACCGCCCCCGACGCAACCGACGAGGCCACCCTCCTTACCGGCATCAAGGGGGAATTGGCGGGCTTCAAGCTTCCGAAAAAACTTTTCTTCGTGAACGAATTGCCGCGCAATACCATGGGCAAGGTACAGAAGGCGCAGCTGCGCGAAAGCTACAAGAACGCCTTTGTCACCTAGCCGCTGCGCCCTCATTCTGTACCGGAGAACTTCACGCTGATCGCGTGAAGCTGGCTTGGATCACAAAGCTCGGAAGGAGGCCCTGCCGGTGAGCACCCTCGACACTCCTGCACTCGATCCCCGCAAACTGGCCCGCCGCCTGTCGAACAAGCACCTGATCGATGGAAGCTTCGTGGCCCCCCAAGGAGGCAAGACCTTCGACGTCATTCACCCGGCAACTCTCGAGGTAGTGGCTCAGGCCGCGGCCGGCGAGGCGGCGGATGTCGATGCGGCGGTGGCCGCCGCCAAGCGGGCACAGGCTTCTTGGCGGGCGCTACCGGCCCGAGAAAGGGGCAAGCTGGTCGCGGAATGCGGCCGCCGGTTGGAGGGGCACAAGGAGGAGCTGGCCCAACTGGTCGCCTTGGAGACGGGCAAGGCATTGCGCACGGAAAGCCGGGTCGAGGCCAATGTCGTGGCCGATGCCTTCATCTTCTATGGCGGCCTCGCGTCTGAACTGAAGGGCGAACACGTCCCTTTCCACCCCGACATGCTGACAGTGACGATCCGAGAGCCAATCGGCGTCGTGGGCGCGATCATTCCCTGGAACGTCCCGATGATGCTGATGGCCTTCAAGATCGCCCCGGCGCTGGTCGCCGGGAATACGGTGGTCGTAAAGTCGGCGGAGGAAGCGCCGCTGGCAGTGCTACGCGTCTGCGAAATAATGAACGAGGTCCTGCCACCGGGCGTCTTCAATATCCTTTCCGGTTTCGGTCCCGAATGTGGCGGCCCACTGGTTGCCCATCCAGACGTCGGAAAGATCACCTTTACCGGTTCCGTGGAGACCGGGAAGATCATCTCTCGCGCGGCTGCCGAAAAGCTGATCCCGGTGACGCTCGAACTGGGCGGCAAGTCGCCGATGATCGTAATGGACGACGCGGACCTGGAACGGGCGGTCGAAGGCGCGGTGACCGGGGTGCGCTTTACCCGCCAGGGTCAGTCCTGCACGGCGGCAAGCCGGATTTACGTGCACGAAAGCCTTCATGACCGCTTTGTGGAGGCACTCAAGGCCCGCGTGGATGGCATGGTCATGGGTGACCCGCTCGATGAAGCGACAGACATCGGCACGATTGTTAGCGAACAGCAGTACGAGAAGGTTCTAGGCTATATCACCCAGGGACAGGCCGACGGCGGAACCGCACTGGAAGCTTCCCGGCTTCCAGAGGATTCACGGCTGTCCAAGGGTTACTTCGTTCGTCCAGTAATTTTTACCGACCTGCCGGAAACGAGCCGCTGCATCCAGGAGGAGATCTTCGGTCCGGTTACTGCCGTCCAGCGCATCTCGAGCCTGGACGAGGCGATCGAGAAGGCGAACGACAGTGTCTATGGCCTCGCGGCAACCATTTGGACGAGCAACCTGAAGACGGCGATGGAGGGTGTCCGCCGACTGGAGGCGGGCTTCGTTCAGGTCAACCAGAACCTTGTTGTTCAGCCCAACCTTTCCTATGGCGGGATCAAGCAGTCCGGTCTGGGGAAGGAAGCTTCTCTGGAAGCGATGCTGGAACACTTCACGGTCAAGAAGACCGCCATTATCAACATGACGTGACAGGCTCGCGAGCCTGCCGTCACAGTTCCGGAGCAGCATGACAATCTCGGTGCCCGATCCGACCAGTCGCGCCCTCTACCGCCACTGGACCCAGGTGACCATCCGCTATGCGGATCTCGATCCGAACAATCACGTCAACAATGGTGCCATCAACCAATACTTCGAGGACGGGCGAGTCAGCCTCCGGCAGCAGCATCTATGCGACCTGCCCTCAGGGGTTCTGACAGGCTTCGCATTGGTGAAGTTCACCGCCACCTACCGCTCTACCCTCCACTTTCCAGGCACCGTAGAGGTGGGCACCGCGGTAACGCGCATCGGCCGGACCTCCTATGAGCTGAGCCAGGGTATCTTCCAGGGGGATACCTGCGCCGCAACCGCTGAGGTGGTAACGGTCCATCTGAACCAAGACAGGAGCGGATCAAGCCCGCTGCCGATGCCGGTGCGCACTCTGCTGGAGGCGCTTCTGGTCGACGCTTCTCGCTGATGATCTTGCCGAGCCCGCCGGGATGTTAAGCCACTTCCTCAGGTTGCTCGCCTGGATCGGCGGAGGTCTGCTACTCCTCCTGCTCCTGGGAGGCGTGACCGGCTACTTCTGGCTCCTCGGTAGCTTGCCGCAAAGGGACGGCGAGCTTGTCGTCGCGGGAGCGGCAGCGCCCATCGAGATCCTCCGCGATGAACGTGGCCTGGTGACCATTCGGGCCGAAAGTCACAGCGATGCGATCTTTGGTCTCGGCTTCGTCCATGCTCAGGATCGCATGGCACAGATGGAACTGCTGCGGCGAGTGGGCACGGGTCGAGCGGCTGAGATCGCGGGTCGTGCGGCCCTGAGGAGCGACCGTCTATTTCGACAGCTTGAGTTCGAGCGCCTGTCCCGCGCTGCCGAGCCGCACCTCGAAGCGGAGACCCGGAAGCTGTTGGAGCGCTATGCCAGCGGCGTCAATGCGTTCCTGACCGGCCCGAGCAACCGCCTGCCCCCCGAGTTCCTTCTTGCAGGCAAGCCCGAACCCTGGGAGCCGTGGCACTCCATCCTTTGGGGCAAGCTGATGGCGCTCCAACTCTCGGGCAACTGGCGCGAGGAGCTGCAAAACGCCCGCTTGTCGGCCCGATTGACACCACGAGAACTTGCTGAGCTCTTTCCAGAGCTGCCGCCAGATTCCCCCGCAACCCTCACTGACGCAATGCAGCAAGCTGCGCTGCATCCCAGCCTGCTGGAAGCCCTTCCCCGTGGGTGGCAGGAACGCCGCGGCGCCAGCAACATATGGGCCCTCTCGCCCGCACGGACCAAAACCCAGGGAGCCTTGCTGGCAAACGATCCACATCTTGGTTTGGGCGCCCCGGGCACCTGGTATCTGGCCCGCCTGGAAACGCCGGAAGGTGTTTGGGCCGGCGCGACCGCCCCCGGGGTTCCCGGGATCGTGATCGGCCACAATGGAAGTGCGGCCTGGGGCTTTACAACGACCCACAGCGACACCCAGGACCTGGTCGCCGAACGCCTCCTTGAAGGCGATGAGGACAGCTACATCACTCCCGAAGGCCCCCAAAAGTTAGAGGTCTGGACTGAAGAAATCCGCCTGCGAGACGGCAGCAGCGAAGAGGTCCGCCTTCGCCGCGGCCGCTTTGGGCCTGTGATTTCGGAAGAAGCGGGTTTGGGCGACGATCGCGTGCTCACCTTGGCCTGGCCAGCCTTGCAAGAGGCCGATACCTCGGCGGACGGGCTGGTACGACTGAACAAGGCCCGCAGCCTGGAGGATTTCGTCGCTGCCCAAAAGCGCTTCGTCGCACCGCAGCAGAACATCTTCTTCGCAACCCAGGACGGGACAATTGCCTTCGGTTCTCCTGCCCTGGTGCCGCTGCGCGACGGACATGACGGAAGCCTGCCGGTCGATGGCGCAAATCGAAGCCGGATTTGGACAGGCTTCCTCCCGTTCGATGCACTACCCCAGGCCGTGAATCCGCCAGAGGGTATCTTGATCAACGCCAACAACCGCCCGGTAGGTCCCGACTATCCTCACCTCCTCGGAACGCGCTGGCCGGAGCCCTATAGAGCGGAACGTATTCAGGAGGTACTAGAGTCGCGAGACCGTCACAGCTTCTCGGACATGCAGGCCCTGCAGATGGATGTGGTTTCTCCCATGGCGCGTGACTTGCTGCCGCTCCTTTTGGCGCCAGCGCCGGCGCCTGGAGCGGCAAGTGAGGCACACGAGCTGTTGGAAAGCTGGGATGGTGACATGCAGCGAGACCGGCCGGAACCCTTGATCCTCTGGGCATGGCTGGACGCTTTACACAACGCTCTCTTCGCGCCGAAGCTGGGGCCCTACTACTCGGATCTCCCGCGCCTTGAGCCGCGTGCGATCAAGGGGTTCCTGGAGCGTGACGACGGCACCTGGTGCGGCGCAGAAGCAGGAAGCTGTCACCAACTGCTGCGACAAACTCTGGTGGAAGCCTTGGAAAGTCTGGAGGCGAACGCACCTGGCGCCCCCGCCAAACTTCGTTGGGGCGACTACCACCGCGCCCGCATGTCCCACTTCTTGCTGGGCCGCCTCCCCGTCATCGGCGACCTCTTCAGCATTGAACTGGAGACGGGTGGGGATGATTTCACCGTGAACCGAGCTACCCCCAGTCGCGATCCGGAACGCAGATTCCAGCAAGTGCATGGGCCGGGTCTGCGGGTCGTGTTCGACCTCGCAAACCTCGATGAATCCGCCTTCATCGTTACGCCAGGGCAGAGTGGGAACCCTTTTTCTCCACACTTCCGTGATCTGGCCGAAGCGTGGCGGGACGGGGAAATGGCGCAACTTGTCGCACCGGAACGAGCCAAAGCCGACCGCCTCGTGCTAAACCCTGGCTCCAGGTTTGAGTGAGGCAGGCTATGAACGACTTTAATCTCGACAGCATCCGCAAGGCAGCAGAGGGCATCCGCGATCATGTCGTGCGCACCCCCCTTGTACCTGCGGCGCGGCTGGCTGAAACCCTCGGCTGCGAGCTATCTCTTAAGCTTGAGTCGCTGCAGTTTACCGGCTCCTTCAAGGACCGAGGCGCCTGCTGGAAACTGATGAATCTGGATGAGGAGAGCGCACGGCGGGGCGTAATTGCGATGAGCGCCGGGAACCACGCTCAAGGGGTTGCCTATCATGCCCGCCGTCTAGGTATTCCCGCGACCATCGTCATGCCGGAGTTTGCGCCCTTCGCCAAGGTGGAGCGCACCCGCTCCTTCGGCGCCCGCGTCGTGCTGACCGGAGATACGCTCGACGCGTCGGCCATTGCTGCACAAGAGATCGCTCTGAAAGAAAGTCTCACCTTCGTCCATCCCTATGACGACCCCTTCATCATGTCCGGCCAGGGAACGATCGGCCTGGAGCTCCTGGAGGATCTGGCGGACTTCGATTGCCTTGTGGTTCCGATCGGGGGCGGCGGCTTGATTAGCGGTATCGCCACGGCCGTTAAGGCGCTGCGGCCGCAAGTCGAGATCATCGGCGTGGAAGCGGCACTATACCCCTCGATGCAGGAAGCCCTGAGCGCCGGCGGATCTGGCGGATCCGGCACGACCCTCGCCGACGGCATCGCGGTGAAACGCCCAGGCAAGCTGACGACGCCCGTGGTGAAAGAGTTGGTGTCGGATATCCTGCTGGCCGACGAAGGCGCTATCGAGACTGCCATCCACTATCTCGTCGAGCAGCAAAAGATCGTACCCGAGGGTGCAGGAGCTGCCGGGGTCGCCGCCATGCTGGGCCACCGCGAGCGCTTCGCCGGGCGTCGTGTCGTTGCGGTAATCGGCGGAGGCAACATAGACGTCCGCCTGCTGTCCGGCGTCCTGGATCGAGGTCTCATGCGGGACGGCCGGGTGGTTCGCCTGCGGATCGAGATTATAGATCGCCCGCGTCAGTTGGCGCTCATCGCTCAAGTGATCGGCGAGACCGGCGGCAACATCATTGAGGTCTATCATCAGCGGCTGTTCGCTGATGTCCCTGCTAAACGAGCTGACATTGATGTCGTGGTGGAGACCCGGGACAGCGAGCATGTCTCTGACATCATGAAGGGGCTTCAGGAAGCAGGCTTCCCATGTCGCGTACTTTCAAGCCGCTCGATTGACACCAATGTTTGATCGAGCGCCCCTTCGGCAATCCGGCTAAGCGGCATTGCCTTGCGGCCCCCAATCTGCTGCGATCCTCTGCAGTGAATTCGTTGAATCGGGTGGCTGCCCGGCTAAACCCTTTCTCATCTCTGTGTCTGGACCCTGTTTGCATGACCCTCTCCACATACAAGGGCACCCTCGCAACAATCGGTAATACGCCGCTTGTCGAGGTGACCCACTTGGACACTGGCCCTTGCCAGCTCTTCCTGAAGCTTGAAAACCAGAACCCGGGCGGTTCCATCAAGGACCGGGTCGGAAAGTCGATGATCGAGGCCGCCGAACGCGACGGAAAGCTGAAGCCCGGCGGCACTATTGTAGAGGCCACGGCCGGAAACACGGGCCTGGGACTCGCCCTTGTCGCCTCTCAGAAGGGCTACAAGCTGGTGCTCGTGGTGCCGGACAAGATGGCCCAGGAGAAGATTTTCCATCTCACTGCCCTTGGGGTGGAAGTTATTCTGACGCGCTCCGACGTCGGTAAGGGGCACCCTGAGTACTATCAGGATATGGCCCAACGGATTGCCGACGAGAGGGGCGGCTTCTTCGTCAATCAGTTCGAGAACGAAGCCAATCCCCTCGCTCACGAAACGACGACCGGCCCCGAAATCTGGGAGCAGATGAACCACGACGTCGATGCCGTGGTGTGCGGGGTCGGGTCCGGCGGCACCATCACCGGCCTCGGCCGTTTCTTCCGCAAGGTCAGCGACAAGACAGAGATGGTGCTGGCTGACCCGGAGGGTTCGATCCTTACCCACTATGTAGAAACAGGCGAAATCTCGAAAGACGTGGGCTCCTGGGTCGTGGAAGGTATCGGAGAAGACTTTGTTCCCGTCATCTGCGATCTGGAGCAGGTGCGCACCGCCTACACCATCCCCGACAAGGAGGCGCTGCTGACCGCGCGCGAATTGCTGGCCAAGGAAGGCATCCTGGCCGGCTCCTCGACCGGAACGCTGCTCGCCGCAGCCTTGCGCTACTGCCGCGAACAGACGGAGCCAAAGAGGGTGGTGACGCTCGTCTGCGACAGCGGCAACAAGTATCTCTCGAAGATGTACAACGATTACTGGATGTACGATCACGGCTTCCTGGAGCGCCCGGCGGCCGGGGACCTGCGCGACCTGATCTCCCGGCGCCATGAGGATCGCGGAACAGTCACGGTCGGGATGGACGACACCCTCTTGGCCGCCCATGGCCGTATGAAGCTCTATGACGTTTCCCAGCTTCCCGTCATCGATGAAGCGGGCAAGGTTGTCGGCATTCTGCACGAAAGCGATCTACTGCTCGCGGTCGTGAAGGACGAAGCGCGCTTCCGGGATCCTGTGTCCAGCGCCATGTCGAGCAAGCTGGAAACCATTCAGGCGGATCAGCCGATGGAGGACCTTCTCCCGATCTTCGACCAGGGCTATGTGGCGATCGTGAAGGATGGAGACGAGTTCCTTGGCCTGATCACCCGGATCGACCTGATCAACACCCTTCGCCGTAAACTGAAGTGAGCGTTTAGATGTCTGAGACTTTCGGCCGGAACCGTCCCGGCTTTGGCACCCGTGCGATCCACGCCGGGCAGGAACCGGATCCGACTACCGGCGCCATCATGATGCCCATCTACGCCACCTCGACCTACGTGCAGTCGAGCCCGGGCGTGCACAAGGGCTATGAGTACAGCCGCACCCATAATCCGACCCGCGGTGCCTACGAGCGCTGCATCGCCGATCTGGAAAGCGGCCAGCGCGGCTTTGCTTTCGCCTCTGGCCTGGCTGCCACGGCAACCCTGCTGGACACCTTGGACAGCGGCAGCCACGTGATCGCCATGGACGACCTCTACGGCGGCACCTATCGCCTCTTCCAGAACGTCCGACGCCGCTCCGCCGGTCTGCAATTCAGCTTTGTCGACATGACGGACCCGGCCGCGATCGAAGCCGCCATTCGGCCGGAAACGCGGTTGATCTGGGTGGAAACTCCCACCAACCCTCTGCTCAAGCTGGTAGATCTGGAAGCCATCGCGCAGATCGGCAAGCGTCACGGCATCATCACCTGCGCCGACAACACCTTCGCCAGCCCCTGGAACCAGCGTCCGCTGGAACTGGGGATCGACGTGGTAATGCATTCGGCCACCAAATATCTCAGCGGCCACAGCGATGTGATTAGCGGCATGCTCGTTGTGGGCGAGAACCGGGATCTGGCCGACGAGTTGGCCTACCTGATCAACGCCGTCGGCGGAATTCAGGGACCCTTCGACGCCTTCCTCGTGCTGCGTGGCCTGAAAACCCTGCACCTGCGCATGGAGCGTCACTGCCAGAACGCGCAGCGCGTCGCCGAATTCCTGGAGCAGCACTCGCAGATCGAGAAGGTCTACTACCCGGGCCTGGCGAGCCATCCCCAGCATGAGCTGGCGAAGCGCCAGATGCGCTCCGGCGGGGGCATGGTGACGGCGGTACTGAAGGGAGGCCTGGACGCCTCGCGCCGTTTCCTCGAACGGGTGGAGCTCTTTTCGCTGGCAGAGTCGCTCGGCGGCGTGGAAAGTCTGATCGAGCATCCGGCAATCATGACGCACGCTTCCATCCCGGCGGAAACCCGCGCGCAGCTCGGCATCAGCGACGGCCTGGTGCGCCTCTCGGTAGGGGTCGAGGACGGTGACGATCTACTTGCCGACCTGAAGCAGGCTCTCGCCTGATCTTTCCGGCTGGTTCCACGCATCTGAGATCCTGAAAATGGTCTTGGGAGAGTGGAACCAGCCGCTATACATAAGACCTGCATGTGCAGCTGGTGCTAACCTGTGAGAACAAAAATCAACACAGGAGAGGCTCGATGCTCCTCAAGAAGGTCGCCTACCTTTCAGCCAGCATGCTGCTCGCTTCGGCCGCGATGGGGGCCACTGCGCAGGCACAAACCACGCTGACGCTGATCAACGAATACCCGGCAACATCGATAACTGCGACGGCGGACCTGAACTTTGCGGAACAGGTAGAAGAACTGTCAGAAGGGTCCCTGCTTATCGAGACCCTGCAGGAAGGCGATAATCCCTTTAAAGGCGTGGATCAGGTCGATGCCATTACCAATGGCGAGGCCCAGATGGGCACCCTCTTCGGTGGCATACTGGGAGCGCGCGATTCCCTGTTTCTGCTGTCTTCGCTTCCATTCGCCGCGCGGGACTTCGCTGAGGCACGAGCGATTTACACCTGCGCCAAACCCGCGCTCGAGGAACGCGCGCAGCAACTGAATGCGCGCCTGCTCTACGTCACGCCATGGCCCCCTTCCGGTATCTGGTCGGTTGAGTCGCTGGAGAGCGCAGCAGATCTGGAACAGCTCAAGATCCGGACGTACGACGAAACCAGCAAGTCGGTGTTCGAGCGGCTGGGCGCAGAAAGCGTTCATCTGCCCTACTCTGATTTATCGGAGAAATTGGCGGCTGGCGAGGTGAACGCGGTTCTTACCTCCGGTGACGGCGGCGCGGGCCGAAACCTCTGGGACCACCTGCCCCACTTCACGGCGGTCAGCTATTCTATCCCGCTCAGCTATACGATCATCAACCTAGATGCTTGGAACAGCCTCGATGGGAACCAGCAGGCGATTCTTTTGCAGGCAGCGGAGCAAGTCAGCGAAGCATCCTGGAGTGGCGTGGAGCAGCGGATCGATGCCAACTACGCCCGCATGCGCGACAATGGCATGACCTTGAACACAGATCCGTCGACATCCGTGATGGACGCGCTGCGCCAGGGCGGATCCGATGAAACGGACGTTTGGCTAGAAGAGAATCAACTCTCTGAAACCGAAGCCGCCTGCTTGTCGTAGAGCAGACGCAAGCACCAAGCTTGGGCTGACCCTAACGTTGCCGCCCCGGGTTCCGGTCGAGCTGCGACCCTCGCCAATGCACCGCCATCCTCAGGCAAGCAGGCGTGGGTCGTCGCCCATGTCCAGTCCCGGGAAAATGGCAGTCTCCAGCAGGTCCCCCGGCGTGTCATAGAGGCTTCGCAGGACCCACGCAGCATAGCGTCGGATGTCGGCGAGCGGCATGAGGTCTCGCCCCGCGTAAAGATCGCTTTCATCCAATCCAGGCCAGTCCCCGAGGGCGCGCCCGCCACGCACGGCACCGCCGGCCAGAAGCAGGGCGCTGCCTGTCCCATGATCGGTGCCGCCGGCGCCATTCTCTCTAACGGTGCGCCCAAACTCCGTCATGGCAAGTACAGTGGTGTGTGCCCAGTTGGGTCCAAGTTGTTCGCGAAGGGTCAGGATCGCAGCCGAAAGGTTGTCCAGCGCCTTCTGCAACGACTTGACCTGGCGGACGTGGCTATCCCAACCATTCAAGGAGAAGGTCGCGATACGCGTCTGCCCGTTGAGGCGGTCGGCGGCAAAACGGGCGATGGCCCGCGTTTGCCGCGTAGGCCCCTTCTCCTCCTGGGGCCGGTTCAGCCCTTCTGCTGCGATTTCCATCGCCTCCTGGCCCTCCGCCCGGAACAGCGGGTCGTCATGGTAGACATGTTGCAGAAGCCGTTGCGCCTGTGGCGAGAGCTGAAGTTTGATGGAAGGCGCCCAGCTCTTAGCAGGAGCAGTGCCCGCCAAGATGCTCATATACTCCGTGCCAACCGCGTAGGCGGTTTCCGACTCGGCGCCTGGCAGGTTGCGGAGCAGGCGATTCAACCAGCCGTCGCGCTGTTGCCTCACCGGCAAATCCGTTCCGGTGCCTGCCTCTAGAAGATCCTGCCCGTCGAAGTGACTCCGCTTGTCTCTGTAAGGCGTGGAGACGGCAGGCACAAAGCCCAGCTCGCCTGCCCGCCACAAGGGCAGCAGAGACGCCAGATTTGGATGCAGTGCGTAGAAACCGTCGAGATCATGCGCACCCCCCTCAGGCCCCACAGATATGGAGGTTCGCAGCTTGCGCAAGTTTGGGTCCCCATAGGGCTGAAAGACGTCCAGGCCGTCCATCGCTCCACGCAGGATGATCACGACAAGTCGGTTCTTGCCGGGTGCGCTGGCGAAGGCGATTGGCGAGACAAGGGATCCTCCCGCTGCCAGACAGCCCGTCACCGCAGCGCTCTTGAGGAACAGTCGCCGACTGAGCATTACGTCATCTCCGGTTGAAATCAGCCGAAGCCAATAGGATGGCCACGCCTTCACGGCGCGATTCAGCCCGCGGCACTGCCCATTTCAGGGGCTCAGATGCCGTATCTGCAAGGGCCGTCTCCAGCAGATGTCGTGGATCCGGAAGGTCGTCACAAAGCTTTCTTGGCACGCGCATCGCCCATTCGACCCGCGCCGCCAGACCCTGAGCCGTTATCCAGGCTTCGGCCTCCTCCGGCCAGCCGTCGGGCCCAGGAGGCCTCCCCCAAGTCTGGCCCATCTTGGTCATTGGAGAGGTCAACCAACCTCGCAACTCCTTGCGTTCAAGCGCCATGATCTCTGCCCCCGTCACCCCAAGAGCGCGCAGGGAAGCAACAAGGAAATCGAAAGGCTGCCGCGCCTTCTGCCGAAAATGCGAGGCGAGCTCAGGCGCTCGTGCGAGTTCCGCTGCAAGCGCATTCAGGTCGCCGTCGGTTTCCCTGTAGATTACCACCAAACGGTCTACCAATTCCGCAGGTGGCCGGTCGGAAACGAAATGAACGGCGAGCTTGCGCGCCAGGTGGCGCGCTGTGGCCGGATGTCGCGCGAGATCCGTGATGACGGCCCGGATATCATCCAGGCTAGGCTTTTTGCCCCCGTAACTGCGGCCCAAGACCTCCTCGGCTCCGGGTTCGGCGCGGACCGGGCGGAAAACTTTCGTATCCCGCGGGCTGTAGGAAAGCCCCGTCAGCAGCTCAGCCAGCTGTCGCACATCCGTCTGGCTGTAGTCGGCCCCTACACCCAAGCTGTGAAGTTCAAGCATCTCGCGCGCGAAGTTCTCGTTTAGCCCGAACTTCCGGCGTCGCCGGTGCTTCTTCGCGTGGCTCGAGTTGGGTCCAATCGAACTGCTCTGATCCAGATAAGTCACCATGCGGGGATGAGTCTCCGCTGCGAACATCAAATCAGCGAAACGGGAGCGGATATGCGGGCGAATAGCTTCGTCAACGAACGCGACGGTCATCAGCTGCTGATAGGCGTTGCCAGCATTGACCGTGAAATGATCTGACCAGAATTGGACAAGCCGCTCCCCGAAGCCAGCAGGGTCATCGACAGCCCGCGCAAAGCGCCGCAGGGTTTCGCGATCGACACGCCTTCTTGCCTGCTGAACGACCTCCTTCCGCTCCTTTTCCGCCTTTTCGTCTCCATCCCTACGCTTCCGCCCCAGTTCAGCGATGCGTAGATGAACTTCCCGAGCGTCTTGCATATCGACGGCAGATGCAGGCTTTTCGGCCTCCTGAAGCGTGGCTAGCAGCTCATCTGGGCTCGATGGCGGACGTTGATGAGGAGACCTTCCGTAGCCCAGACGGATGGAATAGATCGTTGCCGAATCAACCACGATTTTCAGATCCTACCCCATGTACATGACTTAAAGTCAGCTGACCAACGCCTATGAGGTAACGCCAGATTTGGACAGGAGTTCAGATCCTGAGCGGTTTGAGCTAAGCAGCGCTTCGGCGCAGCGCCGCCGCAAGTAGTCCAGCGCTAATCATCACGCCGCCGCCCAGGCGGTTCATCGTCTTGACCGCTCGGGGCCTCCGCAGGCGCTTGCGCAATCGAGCGGCGAGTAACGCATAGACAAGGACATTTAGGGTCGCCAGCGTCAGAAAGGTCGCTTCCAGTATTGCCAGCTGGGGAAGCAGGGGTGCCGCCGGCGTGACGAACTGCGGCAGAAAGGCAACGAAGAAGACGATCGACTTAGGGTTCAGGGCTGTCACCGCAAAGCAGTGGAGCATGATTCTGTAGCCCCGCAGCTGAGTTGCCGCTTCCTGATCCACCGGAGCTGCCGGCGCTCGCCACAAACGGATGCCGAGCCAGACCAGATAGAGTGCGCCAGCCCATTTCACGAGCGAAAAGGCGGTTGCCGAAGCCGCCAGAAGGGCTCCGACGCCGAGCAGGGAAGCGGTCATCGCAACGAAGTCGCCCAAGGCTACGCCCGCAGCGCACCAGCTCACGGCCCCAACACCGCGGGAGAGGGCGTAACCAATCACCAGCATCACAGTTGGTCCGGGAACAGCGACCAGAACCGCGGCGGCAACTGTAAAAGCCAACCAGGTTTCGACCATCATGCGCCGGCTTCTCCTTCTAGCCGCTCTGAGGTTGCTGGATGCCCTTCGGGAGAAGGCCTCGGGGCAGCACGCGGCGCAACAGGAAAGTGCATCATGCTCCGGCCAGGTCGCCAGCCCCGATCACCCCCTCCGGCCTCATCCCGACCAACTGGTGGTAGCGTGCCGCATCGGTCGGGCCTTCAGTATTGATGACAAATACGCGAGATAGTTCACTCAGATCCAAAGCCTCCCGAATCTCGGGATCTGCGGCAGCACGAAGTACCCCAGCAAGTCCGGCTCCGCCGCTTTCGCCGGCAGCAATTGCAGGATCCTTGCCCTGGGGTCGTGCGAGGCGGTTCATTGCGTCGATCGCATCCTCCTCCTCGACCGTCATGAAGGCATCCGCCACCCGGTACAGCACACGCCACGCAATCAAGGAGGGCTCGTAGCATTCCAGCATTGCCATGACCGTCGGCTTTCCATGCTCCACCTTCACCACCCTGCCCGCCCGCGCGCTCTCAAAAAGGCAGGCAGCGCGCGCCGGATCGACCACAACAAAAGTCGGCCGCGCCGCGCCAAGGACAAGACTGAGATGGCCGCCCACGGCCGCCGCCACGCCTCCCACTCCCGCCTGAACGAACACATGGGTGGGCGGAGCGGGAAGCTGGCGCAAAGCCTCCCGCACCATGACCGTGTAGCCCCGCATGACGAGAGCGGGGACACGTTCATAGCCCGGCCAAGAGGTATCGGAGACGACGGTCCACCCCTTCTCGCTCGCCACGCGCGCTGCCTCGGCGACAGAGTCATCATAGGTGCCCTTGACCCGAACCATCAGGGCCCCAAAGCGCGCGATAGCGCCCACGCGCTCCTCGCTTACCCCAGCGTGAACGAAGATGGCAGATTTTGCGCCCACCAACTGCGCCCCCTGTGCGACGGAACGCCCATGATTGCCATCTGTCGCGCAGGCCACCGTCATCTCGCCAGCAATGGCGCGAACCTCCGGCGAGTGCAACTCGTTCATTGCAACATTGCGGCCAAGTTGGCGCGAAGCTTCCTCCAGCACGAGCCGGACGACAGCATAGGAACCACCCAGTGCCTTGAAGCTGCCCAAGCCCAACCGAGATCCCTCGTCCTTCACGTGAATAGCGCCCAGATCGAGTTCGGTTGCCAGGGCTGGCAGGCTGCGCAAAGGAGTGGGCGCCGCATTCCCGCGCCAGGCGAGATAGGCTTCAGCATCCTCGGCTGCAGCCATGCCCAGGGATGTGGCATCCACGGGATCGAGATTCTTGCGATAGTCGGAATGCCGGTTGAGTTGGAACAACTTGACCCTCCTCGATGAACAGCGGAAGGGTAGTCTAGCGGCTGGGGGAATGGGAACTAACTGCCGCTGGCAAGATCAAAGGATCCTGAAACCAAACCGTCGCGCCTCGCTTCTCCGAATCAGAGTAATCAACGCATTTCCACTGCTCGGCGCAAGGGTCAGCTCACGCTCGCCCGACCAGTCGCCGATAGCTGAGCGCTTCCGCAAGATGTAGGCGTGTCACGCGTTCTTCGCTCGCGAGGTCAGCCAGCGTGCGGGCAACGCGAAGAACCCGGTGATAGCTCCGCGCGGTTAGACCGAGCTTGTCGGCAGCGTGCGCGAGCAGACGACGTGCCTCCGCATCTAGCTGGACAAGCTCCTCGAGCAGCCTCCCGGCGAGTTCTGCGTTGGAGCGCGGCCGCTGGTCTTCGGGCAGATGCTCGTAGCGCCGTTCCTGTATCCGCCGAGCGGCGGCTACACGTTCGGCAACCGTTGCCGTGGGCTCACCGGCGGCTGGAAGGCTCAGATCCGCAACCGAAACTGCGGGAACATCCACATGGAGGTCGATCCGGTCAAACAGAGGGCCCGAGATCTTGGCCTGGTAATCGATCGCGCAGCGCGGGGCGCGTCCACAGGCGCGTCCGGGATCATCCAGGTGCCCGCAGCGGCAAGGATTCATGGCCGCTACCAGCTGGACCCGAGCCGGATAGGTAACGTGCGCATTCGCACGCGCGATCGATACTCGGCCGGTTTCAAGGGGCTGGCGCAGGGCTTCCAAGGTCGCTCGCGCAAACTCCGGCAACTCATCAAGAAAGAGCACGCCATGATGCGCCAGAGAGATCTCGCCCGGCTTCACTTTGTGTCCGCCCCCGAC
>JAJUFM010000026.1 GCA_029265995.1 Rhodospirillaceae bacterium
AAGTCGCTGCCGATGGTCGAGCTCGAGTGGCAGGAATCTCTTGGGGAGATCGAGAAGAACAGCGGGCTGGATCACTTCTTCCGCTGGACGGTCCGGCTGCTTCGGCCCTATGGGCATATTGTCGGACTGCTGATGCTCGGCATCGCCATCCAGATTTCCTATGCCGTTATGATGCCGATCTGGCTGCACCAGCTGTTCGACTACGGGATCGAGCAGCAGAGCGCCTATCACATCAAGCTAAATTTTGCGCTGCTCTTCGGCGGCTTTCTCGTTACCTCCGCAGCCGGGGTGCTGATTGATTTCAGCGTTTCTCGCCTGGGCCCGAAGGCGCTGAACGACCTGCGGGGGCGCATGTTCGACAAGCTGCAGCAGCTGACGGTGCGCCACATGAACCGGGTCGATAGCGGAGACATCGTCTCGAGCTTTTCCAACGATGTCTTCGTCGTTGAAAACGCAATCGTCCGCGCGATCCCGGGCATCTTCTCCAAGGCGCTTACGCTCATCGGCTCGTGTGTTGTCGCCTTCACGCTTGATTGGCGCATGGCATTGGCGACCGCCGTGACACTCACCTTCGCGTTTTGGGCGCCACGCAAGATCGCGCAGTACTCGGTCAAGGCCGCCTATATTCGCAAGACCGAGGACGCGAAGATGGTCAGCTTCATCAGAGAGAATGCGCTGATGAAGTCAGTCATCCGGGTGTTCGCTCTGGACCAGCAGCGGCGTGATCTCTTCGATGACCGCTTGAAGGAACTCTACAAGACCAGCGTCAGCCAGAACATCTATAGCGAGCTGACCAGCCGCGCCACGAACTTTGGGATCAGCGCCGCCCAGCTCATCGTGATCGGTCTAGGCGCCTGGCTCTCCCTCAGTGGCACGGTTTCGGCCGGCGTTGTGGTCGCCTTTATTGGCCTGTTGCTCAGCATCGGTGGCTCCGCCACGGGCATCGCGCTCATGTTGCCGATCCTTATCCAGGCAACTGGCGGGTTGCAGCGCATCGAGAACCTGCTGGCCCAGCCAATGGATCTACCGCCGCCAGCAGATCCAAAACCGCTTTCTCGTCCGATCAAGAGCATTGAGTTCAGCAATGTCTCCTTCAGCTACTTGGGCGACCAACTCAATCTCGATCAAATCGATCTACGGTTCGAAACGCCCTGCAGAGTTGCTTTCGTGGGGCCATCGGGATCAGGCAAGAGCACAATGCTGAACCTGATCGCGCGCCAGTACGACGTGACGGAGGGCGCGATCTGCCTGAACGGCATTGATCTGCGTGACATCGCGGAAAAAGACCTGCGCTCCGTCATGAGCATGGTGACCCAGGACACGGCCCTCTTCCACACCACCATCCGCGATAATATTCGCCTGGGGCGTCTCGACGCGACAGATGCCGAGGTCGAGGAGGCGGCGCGGCAAGCTGATGTCCACGACACCATCATGGCACTGCCCGATGGGTACAACACGGATGTAGGGGAGGGCGGGCGGCGCCTGTCCGGTGGGCAGCGCCAGCGGGTAGCCTTGGCACGCGCTCTCATTCGGGATCCAGAGGTACTGCTCCTCGATGAAGCCACCTCGGCGCTCGATATGACCTCCGAAGCCACGATCAATGAGACCCTGGAACGGGTTACCCGTGACCGCACGGTCTTTTCGGTCACGCACAGGCTTTCCACCTGCGCGGACATGGACCTGATCTGCGTCTTCAACGAAGGCAGGTTGGCAGAAAAGGGGACGCACGACGAGCTGCTGGCGTTCGGCGGCCTCTATGCGGAGCTCTGGGAGAAGCAGTCCGGTATTTCGGTCAGCGATGACGGCGCTACGGTTGATATTACGGCAGATCGCTTGAGGCAGATTCCTGTTTTCGCCGACGCGCCGCTGGAGTGGCTGGAGCAGCTGCGCGGCAGCTTGCGCGTCGATCGTGTCCCCGCGGGAGCGGTTTTGTTGAGCGAGGGCGAGCGCGCCGGACGCTTCTACATCATTGCGCGGGGATCGGTGGAGAACGTGATCCGCCTGGCCGATGGTTCGGAGAAGGTGATGGAGATTCTCGACATCGGCGACTTCTTTGGCGAGTTCGCCTTTCTAGAGGATATTCCCCACCCGACCACCAGTCTCGCCCGTACCCCCTGCGTACTGTTTTCGCTGAGCCGCCGCGAGCTTCTCCGGCTCTTTGCGGAGAATGAAGCGGTGCAGGAGCAGGTGATGAACGTGCTCGATCACCGCCTCGACATCAAGCTCGAGGAGATGATCTGGAGCCGGCTCGGCAATGCAAGAACGACCCCGCCACAGAAGGTTGCCGTATGAGCAGGCAAGCATTTCCACGTTCGGATTTCTTCCTACCGCACCGCCTCGACCACTGGGCAAATACCGAAAGCACCACGTGGTCGCTGACCTTCCTCGACAGCCGGGGCCAGGTCGACGAGACCTGGGATGCCAGAAAGCTGCGCGCGAAAACCTGCGCGATCGCGGCGGAACTGCGGCGGACAACGGAACCCGGGGAGCCGGTCCTGCTGGTGTTCGATCCGTCCCCAACCTTCCTTGCCGCCTTCATGGCGTGTCTTTGGTCAGGAAGGCCCGCCACACCAATCAACCCGCCGCGCCGGAACCGGCTTGTCGAAAGGCTGCAGTCAGTTGCCGCGGACAGTGGGGCGCGCACCGCCCTGACAAGCTCCGCGCTCGCCGATGCGGTTCCACAGTGGCGCCAGGCCAGCCCGGCGCTCGCACGGCTAGAATGGACATTCGTAGAAGGGCTGGCCGACACCCTTGACGACGCCTCGACTGTCGCTGCTCCGGCTCCCGTCGCTGCCGACGATCTCGCCTTCATTCAGTACACCTCCGGCTCGACATCCTCGCCGAAAGGCGTGCGCGTCACCCACGGCAATCTTCACTATGATATGGAGCAGATGGCGGCTGCCTGGCTGCTGGCTCCAAGCAGCACAATGGTCACCTGGCTGCCCGCCTTTCATGATCTGGGGCTGATTTTCGGGCTTCTGCTGCCATTGCACATCGGCTGCGCGACAGTGCAGATGGCCCCCAATACCTTCCTGCAGCGGCCACGACTGTGGCTCGAAGCAATTACCCGCTTTCAGGGGACACACACCGCAGCTCCAAGCTTCGCCTACGACCTTTGTTGTCGCCGCATTCCGCCCGAGCAACGCCGCGATCTCGATCTCTCGAGCCTGGTCATGGCGATGAACGCCGCGGAGCCGATCAATCCGGAGGTAATGGAACGTTTCTCAAGTGAGTTCGCAGACTGCGGCTTTTCCTGGAAGGCTTTTGCCCCGGCTTATGGCTTGGCTGAATCAACGCTGGCTGTCACCGCGAACCCGACCGGTGAACCACCGGTCATCCGGCATTTCGACGCGGCTGACCTGGAGCGCCACCAGGCACGCTGCGTCGAGATCAGCAGCCCAGGGGCGAGGGCGATAGTGGGATGTGGCCGTCCCCTACCGGGCGTTCCGCTGGTTATCGCCGACCCGGAGAGCCAGAAGCGGTGTCTACCCGGGCAGATCGGAGAGATTTGGGTTGGTGGGCCGACAATTGCCCACGGCTATTGGCAACGACCGGACGCTACGGCCGACACGTTCGGCTGTACGCTCGAGGGGGAGGGACCAACGCCTTATCTTCGCACGGGGGATCTCGGTGTGCTTGTGGACGGTGAGCTCTTTGTCACCGGCCGCATCAAGGATCTGATCATTCTCTCCGGGGTCAATCACTATCCCCAGGACATTGAGCGAGCTGCTCAGCGGGCACATGCGGCGCTGCGGAGCGATGGTGGCGCAGCCTTTGCTCTTGTCGCGGATGATGGCAACGAACGCGTGGTCCTCGTTCAGGAGCTGGAGCGCACACGCCGGAACGACGAGCCCGACCCGATATTCCGAGCTATTCTTGATGAAGTGTGGCGCGAGCTGGAACTGCCGCTCTGGCGTATTGCTCTGCTCAGCCCGGGTGGCCTGTTGCGAACCTCAAGCGGCAAGATCCAGCGCGGCGCAAACCGCGACGCCTGGCTCGCTGGCCGGCTGCCGGTAATCGCCGAGTGGTCAGGGGCCACTCCAGGCCGACCTTTGGTTCCGCGAGCTGTTGCTACATCACGAGACGAAACAGAACTGGCAGAGTGGGTCTGCTGTTGGCTGGCACGGCACCTCGAAGTTCCGCGCGCGCGCATCGATGCCAGACAAGGATTTGCCGACTTGGGGCTGGACTCGGCTGGTGCGGTAGAATTGTCGGTTGATCTCGGTCATCGTTTGGGAAGGGAGCTGCCCGAAACGCTCTGCTTCGATCACCCGAGCGTCAGTGCAGTAGTCGCCTATGTCTTCAGGGTTCCCCAGCACGACGCCCGGAGCGACGCAGGATCAAGCGGCTCTGCCACGCCCGTCGCCGGCGGTTCCGACCTGCTGGAATTGCTGGCGCAAGTTGAAAGTGACAAGGCATGAAGGAGCTGGAGCCCGAGGCGCTGACAGCACGGCTGGCGCAACTCGATCCTGAGCAGCTTTCGCGCCTGGTAAGCGGGCTGCAACAGCGGATCGACCGCCTGCGCGCAAAGGTAGAGCGCAGCAGCGCCCCGGTTGCAATCATCGGCCTCGCCTGTCGCTTCCCCGGGGCCCCTGATGCCGAGGCTTTCGCCGCGCTGCAGGCAGGGGCAGTCAATGCGGTGAAGTCACCGCCTGCGGAGCGACCGGAGGCAGAGGATTTCCCACCAGCAGGATACATCGAAGACGTCGACCGCTTCGATGCCGGCTTTTTTGGGATCCGCCGGAGCGAGGCGGAGGCGATGGATCCTCAGCACCGCATGCTCCTCGAGCTGAGTTGGCACGCCCTGGAAGATGCAGGCTATGCATCTGCTACGCGACGCCCCCGCTCAATGGGGATCTTCTTCGGCCTTTCGACTTCCGACTACGAGGTGCGCTTTCGCGGAGAAGCGGGCCTCGGTGTCACACCTGCTGTTGCGACAGGAACCAGCCGCAGCATTGCCGCCGGCCGTGTGGCGCATCTGCTCGACAGTACGGGGCCTGCGATGGTCCTCGATACGGCCTGCTCCTCCTCATTGGTCGCGGTGCATCATGCCGTCGCCGCCCTGCGGTCAGGGAGCTGCAGGGTGAGTCTGGCCGGCGGCGCGAACGCCCTGATCGAAGGGGACCTCAGCCGAAGCTTTGAGCAGGCTGGCATGCTCAGCCCCTCCTACGCCTGCCGGACCTTCGATGCCGACGCCGATGGATATGTACGAGGCGAAGGCTGCGGCATTGTCGTGCTAAAGCTGTTGGATGAAGCGCTGCGCGATGGTGATTCCATTCGCGCCGTCATTCGTGGGAGCGCCGTGAACCACGATGGACGTGCAAGCGCCATAACCGCGCCCAACGCTGCTTCTCAAACTGCGCTAATCAAAGCAGCGCTGGCTGATGCCGGTGTTGACCCCTCCGAAGTACAGGTTCTCGAGTGCCATGGCACGGGCACAGCCCTGGGAGACCCCATCGAAGTCAGCGCTTTGGCGGAAGCCTATGGCATGGAGCGGAAGAAGCCGCTGCTGCTTGGGTCAATCAAGAGCAATATCGGTCATCTTGAAGCTGCTGCCGGGATAGCTGGTCTGATTCGTCTTGTGCTGGCCATGGAAGCCGGTGTGCTTCCGCCCGTTCTGCATCAGCGGCGCCCAAACCCGCGAATTTCCTGGGAGAAGCTGCCCGTGTGGGCCGCTGCAACTTCGCAGCCCTGGCCGGAGGCAGAGCGGCGGCGGGCAGGTGTGAGCAGCTTCGGCTTCAGCGGAACGAACGCCCACCTGATCGTGGAAGAGCCACCCCCGCCACCGGAACATGAAGCCCTTGCTAATGAAGGCTCGTTGCTCGACGCGGTCTTCCCGCTCTCCGCACCTGATCGCGCCGGTCTGGAACGGCTGGCGAAGGTCATCAGCGACAGGCTCGAAGCCGGGGAAGCTGCAGGTAAGAACGATCCTTGGGCGCTCGCTCGCACCTTCGCTATCGGCCGTTTTCATCATCGGCAGCGCGCGGCAGTTCCCTTTGGCAAAGCCGAGGAACTTCTGGCCGAGCTTCGTGCCATCTCGGCTGGTGACCGGCCTTTTGATGGTGATCTCGCTTCGCGGTCTGCGCTTCCACCAAAGATTGCCTTCCTCTTTACCGGACAGGGCAGTCAGTGGCGCGGGATGGGAAGCGAGCTTTATGAGGCTGATGAAGCTTTTCGGGCGTCCGTAGACTACTGCACCCAACGGCTCGATCCGTTACTGGGCGTGTCTCTTGCCGAGGTCATGTTCAAACCGGGGCCGGAAAGGCAGCTTGAGCATACGGCACTGGCGCAGCCGGCGCTCTTCGTTCTCGAGTATGCCTTGGCCGAGTGGCTCGGGAGTCGCGGCGTGCTTCCGAACCTCCTCTTCGGACACAGCCTCGGGGAGTGGGTGGCGGCCTGCCGCGCGGGTGTTCTCAGCCTTGACGATGCACTCGGCGCGGTAGCGGCGCGGGGGAGGCTGATGGGGGCGCAGCCGCGCAATGGTGGCATGGCGGCGGTCTTTGCTGACGAAGAAGTGGTCGCCCAGCTGATCGACACCGTGGGCGGCGATCTGGATATCGCAGCCATCAATGCGCCCGAAGAAGTGGTGGTGTCGGGGACGAGAGAGACGATCGCAGCCTTTTGCCAGGCCGCAGATGCACGAGGTGTCGGCAGCCAGCCTCTTCGGGTCAGCCACGCTTTCCACTCCCGGCTGATGGCGCCTGCGGCTGAGGCTTTTGCCGATGAGTTGAAGAGTGTGACGTTCGCGCCGCCACAGTCGGAACTGATTTCGACCCTGACCGGCTCGACCCAGGCCGCTTTTGACCAAGCTGACTATTGGGTGCGTCAGATCAGAGCGCCTGTTCGTTTCGCCGACAGCGCCGCCGCCGCGCTCGCGAGCGGCGCCACGATCTTTGTGGAAGTCGGTCCCTCACCGCTGCTTCTTGGCATGGCCCGCCGGGTGCCGGGGGCGGAGCGGGAAGGTTTGAGCTGGGTGCCGACGTTGCGCCGCGGTCGACCCGCCGGGCCCGCACTGGCGGCTGCTCTGGCGCAACTATACACCGCGGGCATAGACCTTCGTTGGGATGCCGTTCTTCCGAGCGGTCCTTTAGCTCGCGCGCCGCTCTATCCCTTTGCGGATGAGCGTTACTGGATCAAGCGACCAATGCGAAGTCGAGCACAAGATCTGGCTTCAGTTGGAAGCCAGGCCTCTGTGTCCCGGGTTAGGGAGGCTTCCTCCGAGCCTCAGTTCTGCGCCGTTACCAGCGAACAGGAGATCCGGAAAGTTACGGCCGCGCTTTTGTCGCGCAGCCTCCAGATGAGCCCGGAGCAACTTGAGGAAGAGCGCAGCTTTCTGGAGTCCGGAGTTGATTCCCTGGCACTAAGCGAAGCGGTCGCAGCGATTGAAAAGCGCTGGTCGATCCGCATTCCGCGTGGCGCTCTCTTCGAATCCCTGACTAGCCCGCCGCGCCTGCTGAACCATGTCGTAGACATCGCCAAGCGGCAGGAGAGTAGAGGGGAAGCAGTGCAAGCCGCCGTGCCGACGCCGCCGCCGGCAGCCCCACCCATTCACGCTGCCGGCCCGACGGGCGGGGAAATCCTGGCAACAGCTTCGGCGGGCCCTGACGACGCGCGCGTTCGGGCCTATCTCGCGGGCTTCGCGCGTGACTTTGTGGCACGCAGCCGCGCATCGCGTTCGCAGCGCGAAACCTATGGCGGGGTGCTTGCCGATAGCCGCGCATCGGCAGGGTTCCGACGGCAAACCAAGCGGATGCTCTATCCGATCGTCGGAGTCAGCGGCAAGGGCGGCCGCATGAGGGACGCCGACGGGAATGAGTACGTCGACATTACCATGGGCTTTGGGGTTCAACTCTTCGGCCATCATCCGCCGTTCGTGGTGGAAGCGCTTCGCCATCAGCTCGAAGCAAATGGTCTCTACCTAGGTCCGCAGGCACCCCTCGCCGGCGAAGTTGCTGCAGCGATCGGCCGGATCACGGGGAACGAGCGTGTTCTGTTCTGCAATAGCGGCACGGAAGCTGTAATGACGGCGCTGCGCTTGGCCCGTCATGTCAGCGGCAGATCCAAGGTGGCGATGTTTGCCGGTTCGTACCATGGTCACTTCGACGGCACCCTTGGCCGCTCGGCTGTGGAAGGAACCTTGCCGTCGGCAGGAGGGGTTCTGCCGGGCATGGTTGCCGACCTCGTGGTTCTCGATTACGGCGATCCCGAGGAATCCCTCCGCAGCCTGCAGAAGCTGGGACCGGACCTCGCCGCGGTCATTGTTGAGCCTGTCCAGAGCCGCAATCCCGGCCTTCAGCCGCGTGACTTCCTTCGGCAGTTGCGGGAACTGACGCGACACCTTGGCGCCGCATTAATTTTCGACGAGGTGTTGCTCGGCTTTCGGGTCGCGCTCGGCGGCGCACAGGCTTGGGCGGAAATCTCGGCGGATATCGTAACCTACGGAAAGATCGTCGGGGGAGGGCTCCCGATCGGCGTGGTCGCTGGGGACGCGCGTTATCTGGATGCCATTGATGGCGGGACCTGGAGCTTTGAGGGGCCCGGGGGGCCGGAAGTTGAACGCACCTTCTTTGCCGGAACCTTCAACAAAAATCCGCTCACAATGGCGGCTGCCAAGGCCGTTCTGAGTCACCTTGAGGCGGCTGGGCCAGCGCTGCAGCAGGAGCTCAACGAGCGGACCAAGGTCTTCGTAGAACGACTGGAAAGCGTTCTTCTCGAAGAGGGCGCGCCCATTCGGGTCAGCCGCTTTTCCTCGCTGTTTCGTTTCACCGGCGCCAGTGACCTCTTCTATCATCACCTGCTCTGCAATGGGGTCTATGTCTGGGAAGGGCGCACCTGCTTCCTCTCGACAGCGCACAGCGACGCGGACCTGGATCGCGTTGTCGAAGCTGTACGCGCCTCTGTCCGCTCTCTGCGCGACGGCGGCCTGCTCCCCTCCTCAGGCGTCCCTGCGGCACCTCACTATCGTATCCCCCTGACCCCGGGTCAGGAGGCGCTCTGGAATCTGGCAGCCTTCAGTCCGGAGACTGCCAGCGCCTACAACCAGTCCGTCACGCTGACATTGGAAGGCAAGTGCGACCAAGCCGCTCTGCAATCGGCCCTCCGAGTACTCGTGCAGCGGCACGATGTCCTGCGTACGACCTTCACCGCAGATGGCGTGGCGCAGATCGTCCACGCGGAACTCGCGCCGGATTTTGCCTTCCTTGGCCTAGAGGAGCGGAGCGAGGCGAGCGTGACTCAAGTTCTGGCTGGGGCGGCTGGAGAGCCCTTTGACCTGGAGCGCGGACCACTCTTCCGCGTCCGGCTAGCCCGCCTTGGTGAGGAGCGTTATCGACTGATGCTGATTCAGCCGCATATCCTGACCGACGGCTGGTCGATGCAGTTGATCGCCTTGGAGTTGGGGGCGCTCTACTCGGCAGAGGTTACCGGCACGCGGCAGATCCTTCCTCGACCGGCGCCCTGGGCGACCTATGTGGCGCATGCGCTTGAAGCATCAGAAAAGCCTGCTGCCCGAGAGCACTGGCTCAACGTCTTCGCCGATCCGCCTCCACCCCTCGATTTGCCCCTGGCCCGACCACGGCCGGCGCTGCAGACCTACGCTGGCGCCATCTGCCGTTTGCGTTTGCCCACTCGCCTCTTGGCTCAGGCGGAGGAGCGCGCCAGGCAGGCCAATGTCTCGCTCTTCACCCTTACGCTGGTGGTCTTCGGTCGTCTTCTGGCAAAGCTGACTGACCAGAATGATTTCGCTGTCGCCATTTTCTCCGCTGGCCAGCCGGAGCTGGGTGAACGGGCTTTGGCCGGCTACTGCACCGCAACGCTGCCATTGCGCCTGCGTGACGCAGGCACTGCCCCCGCGAACCGTCAGCTCGTTACCGTCCAGTCCGCAGTTTCCGCGGCGCGAGAACATCGCGACTATCCCTTTGCTCATCTGGTCCGTGCTCTTGGCCTCAAGCGCGATCCTGCTCGCTCCCCTCTAGCTTCGGTCGCATTCAATCTCGACCGCCTGGATGCCGAGCCTCATTTTGAGGGGCTCAAGGTCAGCCTAGAGGCCAATACCCATGGCTCGGTGCGATGGGATCTCATCTGGAACATGCAGGCCGACAGCCAGGGGCTTTCAATAGAAGCGCACTACAACAGCGATCTCTTTGACGCGGCACAGCTTGAGAGGTGGCTTGGCGACTATGCGGCGCTGCTCGAAAGCCTCCTTGATGAAGAAGAGGAAGACGAGAAGCCTTTAACGCAACCGGCGACCGTGCCGTCGCTGGCGGCGCGCATGCATGCCCATGCGCTGGCCGCTCCAGAGCTTCCCGCCGTGCGCGATGAAGAGGGTGTCATCGACTATGGCGGGCTTGATCACAGTACCAAAGCCCTGGCCGCGCAGCTACGTCGGGCGGGCGTGGGGCAGGGGGATCGGGTCGCCTTTCTGCTGCCGCGTGGCCTTGGCCCGGTAGTTGCAATGCTGGCGGCCGGCTGGCTCGGTGCCGCCTTCGTTCCCCTGGATCCTGAGCAACCGCCTGCACACCACAGGCGCATCCTGGCCGACAGCAAGGCGCGTGCGCTGGTTGTTCAGCCGGGATGGGTGGGTCAGGTGTCCGGGCTTTCAATCATCGAGTGGTCGCGCGACCAGTCCGCTGAGGAAGATGTCACGGGCGATGCTGTGCCCGAACTCATCGCGCCTGCGACCGATGAGGTCGCCTACATTCTCTACACTTCAGGATCAACGGGTGAGCCCAAAGGCGTTAAAGTCAGCTACGAAGGGGTCTCCGTCTATACCCAGGCTATGCTGTCGCGCCTCTCGGTACAGCATCGCGCTTCCTTCGCGATGGTCACCTCTTTCGCGGCTGACCTGGGATATACGGCGGTCTTCGGTGCGCTCTGGTCCGGCGGCACCTTGCATGTCGCGGGCGCGGAGATGGTACGCGATCCCGCAGCACTGGCGGATTTCCTGGATGGATCTGGTGTCGACTACTTGAAGATCGTGCCGAGGCATTTCGCGGCCCTGCTCCACTCGCCCGACGCTGGGAGGCTTCTGCCACGTTGCGCCTTGCTATTCGGTGGCGACGTTCTTCCATGGCAGTTGGTCGATCGGGTGCGCTCTCTCGGTAGATCCTGTCGTATCTTCAATCACTACGGCCCGACCGAAACCACCGTCGGCGCTATAATGACGGAAGTCTCCCCGGCGCTTGAGGCGCGGATGCGCGCCGAAACTGAAAAGGGCGTCCCGATCGGGCAGGCGCTTGAAGGCTACGAGGTGGCAATCCTTGACGCTGATGCTCGCCCGGTGGAAGCCGGCATGACGGGTGAGATCTGCATTTCCGGGCCCGCAGTAGGGCTGGGTTACGTCCAGCCCGACGACAACCGGGACCCAGAAGGCCGCCCCCGGTTCACGTGGAATGAGAAGGGCCAGCGTTGTTATCGCACGGGCGATCTTGGCGTGCTGACGGCGGATGGCATGGTCGTTTTCCGGGGTCGCGCCGACGAGATGGTCAAGATTCGCGGTCATCGGGTCGAGCCTAACGGGCTTGCGGCGGTACTCAGGAGCCACGAAGACGTCCGAGATGCGGCGGTTCTGGTCGAACGTTCCCCCGAAGGCGAGCCTCGTCTCATAGCAGCCGTGGTGACCTCACTGGACGAAGCGAGCATCATGAGTTGGCTGGCCGAGCGACTGCCGGCGGCAATGCATCCAGCGCAGGTTCTGGTCTGCGAAAGCCTCCCCTTGACCGCAAATGGCAAGCTCGACCGAGCAGCAGTCCTTGCCATGTTGCCAGCTCCCGCACCCCACGAGGCGGCGAAGAGGCCGGCGCCGCAAACATCGGCTCTCGAGTCCGGTCCCATCGGGATCCTGCAACGCATATGGCAGGAGGCTTTGGGCGGGGAGCCGATTGGTCCAGACGATGATTTCTTCACGCTCGGCGGTGATTCCATCGTCGCGATACAGATCGTCGGCAAGGCGCGGGCGGAAGGTTTGCGGATTTCTCCTGCGCAGGTTTTTGCGGAGCCGACCCCGCGCCGCCTGGCTGCGGTAGCGGAGCCTACGGAGACTAGCGTCGCGGGGGCTTCCGAAGTCCGCGGCCTCTTGCCTCTAACGCCAATTCAGTCGTGGTTCTGCGACTTACGAATAGAGCGGCCTAGCCGTTGGTGCCTGACCGCGCTGTTCGAACCTTCGGTCGCCGTTTCAGAAGGCATGCTGGCCGACGCTCTGGCCAAACTGGTTGCACACCACGATGCCCTCCGCATTCGGCTGGTCGAAGGCGGCCAGGGGCAGGCTCTTGAGGAACCTGGAGACCTTCCACCCCCCGCTGTAGTGTTACGGGATGCCGCTGAAGCCGATGGTCAAGCGCTTGCCCAGGCAGAAGATGCCCTCTGCAACGCGCTCATGGAGACCATAGATCTGTCCCATGGGCCGCTTATTGCTGGTGGCCTGTTGCTCCGGCCAGGTGCCAAGGCGTGTGTCGTCATTGCCGTCCACCATTTTGCCTTTGATATGGTGAGCTGGTCGATCCTTGCAGAGGATCTGGGCAGGCTGCTTTCCGGACAAGCCTTGCGCCCGGCATCGACGCGCTGGTCCTGGTGGGTGGCGGCTCAGCCTGAGAGAGCCCGGGTGGTAGCGGCAGAACTCCCCTACTGGCGCGAGGTGGAGCGTCGCGCGACCGATGTTCACGAGGCGCCGGCTGGCCGAGAAGGGGAAACGCGTAGCCGTCTCCTTTCGCTCGATGCCGATCTAACCTCGCACCTGCTCGAGGGCTGTCGTGCGGCTTATGGTCTGCGACGTCATGAGGCGGTGCTGGCAGTAGTCGGATACGCCCTACGTGAATGGCTAGACAGTCCTAGGCTTGTGCTCGATCTAGAAAGTCACGGGCGGGAGCCTTTTGATGCCAACGTGGATTTGTCGCGCACGATTGGCTGGTTCACCGCCCACTATCCCCTTGTGCTGGACGCGGAGGCGGCCGACGACCTGCAAGCCTGGCTGGTTTCGGTGAAAGAAAGTCTGCGCGCAGTGGCGAATCACGGAGTCGGCTATGGACTGTTGAGTGCGCAGAATGACAGCGAGCTCTCGCTCCGACCTCAGGTTGCTTTCAACTTTGTGGGGGAGCTGCAGCAGTTTGGCGATGAAGGACTGCGTCTGCTCCGTCTTGGAGCCGGCTGCGAACGAGACCCTGAAGCCGCTCGACCGCATCGCCTTTCCATTGAATCCTGGCTAGAACAGGGAGCGCTGGTCCTGGCCTGCCGGTACGGCCCGTCTGATCCTACGGAGGCCGTTGATCGACTTTTAAACCGGATGCGCGACGTCGCCACGGGAATCGCGGCGCATTGCGCGACGACCGATCGTACCGTCTATACGCCCTCCGATTTTTCAGGCTTAGATTTCAATCAGGACGAGCTTGATGCGCTGATGGGGGATTTGGAGAGCCTATGACTGCCAACGGGACGAGCTACGACCGGGCCCCCCAGGTTCAAGCGGTTGCCATCCTGTGTGTCGAAGACGATGAACCTACGCGGCGGCGCATTGCATCCGCTCTGCGGCGGAGACCGGGGTTCTCGGTGGCCGAAGCCGCCACCCTGGCCGAAGCTCGTCGAAGCGTGGAAGAAGGGCTGCCGTCTGTGCTGGTAACCGATCTCCAGCTTCCGGATGGCCACGGCTTGCAACTCATTCGTGAGTTGCGAGCTCGATCACGAGAGGTGGAGGTGCTTGTCATTTCGGTCCTCGACGATGAGGCCAGTGTGGTCGCCGCGATAGCGGCCGGAGCGAGCGGCTACATCCTTAAAGACGCGCTTTCGGAGGACATAGCAGGGACAGTCGAAGCGGTACTGAAGGGGCATTCGCCACTGTCGCCCGGCATTGCCCGTTTCATCCTGCGTCAGTTGCGGCACGACGGCCAGCCGCTGCCGGCAGGCGCCCCCAAGCTCACCAAGCGCGAGATCGATATTCTCTGGGGGATCGCCAAAGGGTTTACCTACAATGATATAGCGGACAGCCTGGGAATTTCTCGCAAGACGGTGCCCAACTACATCAAAAGCATCTATCGCAAGCTTGAGGTTTCGAATCGGAGCGAAGCGGTGTTCGAGGCGCTCCAGCGAAAGCTCATCGAACTATGAGGAAGATGGGGGGATGCTGCTTGGCAGGTCGATCAGGACCGAGGTTCCCTCCTCAGTACTTTCGATGGTGAAGCGTGCGTTGATGGCAGCGCTCCGCTCTTCCATGTTGAGTAGCCCCCGGCTGCCTGGCCGGCGGGCGGCGCCCCCATGGCCGTTATCGCGCACTATCAGGCGGACTGCGTATCCGTCTTGCAGCAAGGGTTGAGCGACGATAGCCACGCGGGTGCAGCCGGAATGACGCATGACGTTGGTAACTGCCTCCTGCAGGATGCGAAAGATGGTCAAGGTTACCGATGGGGTCAGGCCGGTCACTTCGGGCAGCGGACTCAATCGCCAGTCGAGGGCAATGCGAGCGGCACGCAGCTGCGGTTCGATCCTTTCGCGAAACATGCCAAGCATCAGGCTTAGATCGTTTCCAACGTCTTCGAGAGAATTTAGCATCAGACGCAGGTCGGTCAGGGCGCGCTGGCAGGCTTTTACGATCTCCTTGGACTCTTCTCCCTTGCCGGTTTCGCTGAGGGAAAGGATCGAAACGAGCTGACCCCCCAGCCCGTCGTGGAGATCGCGAATCAGCCGCATCCTTTCTGCTTCCAACGCGGCGCGCCTGGCTTCTGCCTGCCGCTGTGAAAACTGCTCCCGAAGTTTGGCCTCTGCCGCTACGACAGCTGCCTTTAGCCGAGCATTGTAGCGCTCGGTGAGCGCGAGGGCTGTGGCCATCCGCCAAACCAGAAGGGCTCCCACCACCAACATCAGCAGGGGCATGTTAAAGCGGCTGAGCAGCACGCGGTTGCTGTCGAGCAAGCTGTTGAGGACCAATAGGTCGTGGATGGCAAAGACAGCGACCACCACAGCGCTGCCCAGAAGGAGAAGCGGTTCACTGCCGCCTCGACTGAATGCGGCAGCCACGAGTACCGGGATAACGGCGAGCCCTTGAATGAGGATCAGCGGCACTACCAGGTAGCGGAGTATCCAGCCGCCTAACTCCCCGGGCAGGACGAACACGCATATCACGGCCGTGATGGGCAGCAGGAGGAACAAGGCGATGGGAACGGGCGGACTACGATCGACAAAGTAACAGCTGAAGGGTAGCAGCAGCGACGCCCCGGCGAGGCGGCTGATATTGGCTAGGCGAGCAAGATTGTCATCCATCTCGGGCCATATCGCCGGCAGTGAAGAAGCGGCAAACAGCAGCAAGATCACGCCAAAGACAAAGAAGGCCTGCTCGTTGGGGCGGCGAAAGCGGATCAAGAGCAGGAAGGCGCCCATCGCCAGGATCCAGCCGTCTATCAGGCGGGGCAGAGTAACGAGAACGAAGCGCGTAAAGGTATAGTGCGGCCTGATATCCTCGTCAGGCCCTATATAGACCCGCCCCAAGTGGCCGCCGAACAGCTGTTCCGAGTATACTTCGATCGCCAGTTCGTTAGGTCCAGGCTCAAGCAGCCTATCTGGGAGCTGGACCAGTACAGGCCCGCTCTCTCCGATAGAAATGGGTGATCGAACCAGCCGACTTGCCGCGATCAGGCTCCCGTTAAGACTAACCCGTGCCTTCCCGCCGAAATGAGGCAGGTAAAGAGCTACCTCTCCTCTCTCACGATCATGGTGATACTGGAGCTGGTAAGTGATGGAGCACACCCAGGTAGCAGGATCAGGGTAGCACCGGTGAGGCAGCTGAACGGTTGCCTCGTCTACGGCAGCCAATGAAGGGCCTAATGACGCCTCTTCGATCGCCACCAGCGCGTCGCTCACCATTCTCGGCTCAGCATAGAGTGCCAAGAAGCTGATGATCGCCATCATCAGCGTAAACCCGGCAAGGAGAAGCCGGCGGCGCGAAGGGCTGACCAGCAACCCAGTGTGAAGGGCCGATGACGCACTCCTTCCGCTCAGCAAGGAGTTGCTCACCGCACCAGAACCTCCCTGTTATTATTGCTAAAGCGACATTTCCGTGTCCCTTTTGGGCAGGATGCAAATCCGCTTGGACGGCGTCAAGGCATGAAAACGGGGGAATTCGCTTGCAGACGGTCGCTACCTTCGCTGCCTACTCCTGCTTATGCAGGTTGCACCGCCGCCCGCCTATTTCCTAAACTCAAGGCTTGTCTCGCGCTGGAGACAGAACCGTCAGTGATCCGAGAGGCTGCTCCAGCAAAGCAAATCCAGAAGGCTTGTCAGACGTGTCTATTGCCCGACCTTGCGCGTTGATAGGGCTCGAATAACGGCGGACGGAGGTGGTACGTCCGTTTGTGCTTTGCTTTGAATGCTGGGCAACTTCAGAAGTCCGTGGCCCGGCCGCTGATGATCTCGGGAGTGATGATGGTAGTCAGAAGGCAAGAGGTAGCCGCCGAAGCGGTTGCGGCTGCGGTAGCAGGGGTTTTGGAAGGGGCGAAGGGGTCGGAGCGCGACGCACTGGCGGTTTTTGCGCGCGCTTTCCTGAAAGAAATGCCGCCGGATGATCTCTGTGATGAGGCGACGGACAACCTGGTAGGCATGGTCCGCGACCTCTTTCGCTTTGGGTACAAACGCGATGATCTCACGCGGCCCAGCATCCGGGTCTATAACCCCGATCCAGAGCAGGAAGGTTGGGCCACCAGCCACAGCGCCATTTCCATCGTCAACAACGACATGCCGTTCCTTGTCGATTCGGTAACGGCTCAACTGAATCGACTGGGTGCAGAGGTGTTCCTGGTCGTGCATCCGATCTTGCTCGCCCATAGGGATGCTGCGGGACGGCTGGAGAAGCTTGCGGAAGCGACGGAAGAGGGGGCTGAAGGCACGCCGGAATCTCATATGCTGCTCCTGATCAGCGAGCAGCCTGCCTCACGTCGGGAAGAGATCCGCCAGGCATTGGAAGGTGTGCTATCGGATGTGTGGGCGGCGGTCACCGACTGGCGGCCGATGCGCCAACGCTGCCAGAGCCTCCTGCGCGAACTGGAGCAGACTCCTCCCGACTTGCCGCGCGAAGAGATCATTGAAGCCATCGACTTCCTGGAATGGCTGGACAACGATCATTTCACCTATCTCGGCTATCGCGAATACGACTTCGAAGGGCAGGGAGCCGCCGCTGCCGCGCGTATTGATGAAGAAAGCGGCCTTGGCATCCTGCGGGATCCCGACGTTCCCGTATTTGAGGGCCTTCGGAGCCTGGGTGAACTGCCGCCAGATGTTCAGGAGTGGGTAAGATCCCCACAACTGCTGCGCATTACGAAAGCAAATCGGCGCTCTCGGGTTCACCGCGCGGTGCACATGGATACGGTCGCGCTGAAGCGCTTTGACGCTGCCGGTCGGGTGGTGGGCGAAAGGATCTTCGTGGGTCTCTTTACCTCCACGGCCTACAGCGCGAGCCCGCGACGCATCCCGCTTCTGCGGCGGAAAGTGGACGATACCATTGCTGCTGCCGGTTTTGTGCCGGGGAGCCACAACGGCAAACGGCTCTTGCACATTCTAGAAACCTACCCGCGCGACGAGCTTTTCCAGATCGATCGGCAAACGCTCTACGAAACAGCGCTTGGCATCCTGCATCTGCAGGAGCGTCAGCGTACTGCGCTTTTTGTGCGCCGCGATCCTTTCGAGCGCTTTGTCTCCGCGATGATCTTCGTTCCCCGCGACCGCTTTGACGCCGCCTTGCGCCAGAAGTTTCAGGCCATCGTATCGGCAGCCTTCGACGGGAAGGTAACAAGGGTCAGCACACAGGTTGGTGAATCTCCACTCGCACGGCTGCATCTGATTGTCCAAACGGAGCGGGGCAAAGTACCCACGCCCGATCTGGGAGCCCTGGAACAAGAGCTGGCGGTTGTCGCACGTTCCTGGGCGGACGGTTTGGAGATCGCGCTTACTCGGCGACTGGGAGAGGAGCAGGGACTACAGCGGTTCCTGCGCTGGCAGAACGCCTTTCCTGCAAGCTATCAGGAAGATTTCGGCCCGGAGGAGGCGGCGGAGGATATTGCCAAGGCCGAGCGGCTCCTGGAAGGCTCGCCCATCGAGGTCCAACTCTATCGCCGGGATAAGGCCGCCGCAGATCAGTTCCGGTTGAAACTCTACATCAAGGGTCCGGAGCGAGCGCTCTCCGACATGATGCCCATGCTGGAGAACATGGGCGCGTGGGTGCTGGGGGAGGTTCCGCATTTGCTGCAACCAGATGGTGTGGAGGAGGAAGTCTGGATCCATGATTTCCGCCTCGAGCCACCGTCTGGAGTCGCCGATCCTGCAGAGGTTAGGGACGCCTTCCATGAGGTCTTCACCCTCGTCTGGTTCGGCCAGATGGAGAACGATGGCTTCAACCGTCTGGTGCTGACGGCAAAACTTGGTGCCCGCGAGATCCAGGTGCTGCGGGCCTATTGCAAGTATCTGCGACAAACTCGGATGCCGTTCAGCCAGCGGTACGTGGAGTCGACATTGTCGGCCAATCCGGAGCTGACCGGAAAGCTAATTCGGCTCTTCCTGACGCGCTTCGAGCCGGCATTGGACGATGAGCAGCGCGCGGCGGAGTCTGAAAGGCTGATAGCGTCGCTCCAGAAGGGGCTCGCGGAGGTTGCCAACCTCGACGAAGACCGGATCATCCGGCGTTATTTGAACGTGATACAGAGCACGCTGCGGACGAACTTCTTTCAGCCGGACAGTGACGGGCAGACCAAGTCGTACATCTCCTTCAAGTTGGATGGGCAGGCTATCGACGAACTACCGGCCCCGCGGCCCTATCGCGAGATCTTTGTCTATTCTGCACGTGTAGAGGGCGTACATCTCCGGTTTGGTGTTGTGGCGCGCGGCGGCCTGCGTTGGTCGGATCGCCGCGAGGACTTCCGGACGGAGGTGCTCGGATTGGTAAAGGCCCAGCAGGTCAAGAACGCGGTTATCGTACCGGTAGGCGCCAAAGGGGGATTTGTCGCCAAGCGCCTTCCACCTCCTTCGGCAGGTAGAGAGGCCTGGCAGGCAGAAGGCGTTGCGGCCTACCAAACCTTTATTCGCGGTTTGCTGGATGTGACGGACAACATCGACGGCGACAAGTTGGTCTCACCCGACGGGGTGGTCTGTCATGATCCAGCCGACCCCTATCTCGTCGTCGCGGCGGACAAGGGCACGGCGAGCTTCTCCGACGTGGCCAATGCCATAGCGAATAACTATGGCTTCTGGCTGGATGACGCCTTCGCGTCGGGAGGTTCCGCCGGCTATGACCACAAGAAGATGGGCATCACCGCGAGGGGAGCCTGGGAGTCGGTCAAGCGGCACTTCCGCGAGCTCGGTCGCGACGTTCAGCAAGAAGACTTCACGGTCGTAGGCTGCGGGGACATGTCTGGTGACGTCTTTGGCAACGGCATGCTGCAGTCGCGGCACATCAAGCTGATTGGCGCATTCAATCACCTTCATATCTTCGTCGATCCAGATCCTGATCCCGCTGTTTCCTGGGAGGAACGCAAGCGGCTCTTCGATTTGCCTCGAAGCGCCTGGAGCGACTATGACCCGGCGCTCATTTCGGAGGGCGGCGGCGTGTTCGAGCGGCGGGCCAAATCTATCCCGGTTTCTCCGCAGATGCGCCTCCGCTTTGGCCTCAATCAGGCCAGCGTCACCCCCTCGCAGCTGATCAGCGCCATGATGCGGGCGCAGGTCGATCTTCTCTGGTTTGGTGGGATCGGTACCTACATCAAGTCGAGCAGCGAAAGTCATCTGGAAGTAGGCGATCGTGCGAACGACGCGGTGCGGATCGATGGACGCGAGGTGCGCGCGCTGGTCATCGGTGAAGGCGCCAATCTGGGCATGACGCAGCGCGGACGCATCGAGTACGCACTCGCCGGAGGCCGGCTGAACACAGACGCTATCGACAACTCCGGTGGGGTCGACTGCTCCGACCACGAGGTGAACATCAAGGTGCTTCTTGGCGCTGCCGAGGTAGCCGGCAAGCTGACCCGAGAGGAGCGCAACAGCTTACTTGAACGCATGACGGATGAGGTGGCTCAGCTCGTCTTGCGCAACAACTACCTTCAGGGCCAGTCGATTTCCGTTTCCAGCTCACTCGGCGCTCGCATGGGAGACCGATTTGGCCGCTTCATGCGCTCGCTTGAACGGGCGGGCCTCCTCGATCGCGCCCTCGAGGACCTGCCGGATGAGGAGACCCTGACGCAGCGGACCACGAATGGCGTCGGCCTTACACGGCCCGAGATCGCGGTCCTGCTCGCCTATTCGAAGCTGGATACCTATGCGCAGCTGCTGGAATCGGATTTTCCGGACGACCCGTGGCTGGAACGCGATCTTCTCGGCTATTTCCCGAAAGTTCTTCAAACCGACTACACGGAAGAAATTCGTCAGCACCGCCTACGTCGCGAGCTGATCGCCACCCTGGTGAGCAACGAAATCGTCAATCGCCAAGGCATCACCTTCGTTCAGGAGATCAGGGAGAAAACGGGTCTCGCTGCCTCTGTCATTGCCAGAGCATTCATCGCCACGCGCGATCTACTGGCACTGCCGGAGTTGTGGCGTGAGATCGAGGCCCTGGATAACAAGGTTGCAGCAGAATTACAGAGCGCGATGCTCTTGTCGCTTGGACGCGCGACCGAGCAGCTAACTTCCTGGTTGCTGCGCACCCAGGGCTCGATGAGCGAAATAGCACCCTGCGTAGAACGCTACAGGTCTGGCTGCCGGCTTTTGGCTCAAGCTCTTCCCGAGCTTTTGACAGAACATCGCCGGCAGGAGGTGGTGGAGGAAGCTGGCCGCTTGGTGGCAGAGGGGGTTCCGCAAGAACTGGCCGGAAAGGTGGCGCTCTTGCCGCACCTTGCTGCCGCTGCGGATGTTGTGCATCTGGCAAACGAAGGAGGACGGGAGGCGGAGGAGGTGGCCAGGTGCTATTTCGACCTCGGCACCCGCTTCGGATTTGATTGGATGCGTGATGCGGCCGCTCAGCTCTCGCGCGACATGGCGTGGGACAGGTTGGCCATTACGGCGCTCATTGACGACCTTTATGAATCCCAAGCGAAGGCGGCCGCGGGTGTCCTGGCGAGCAGTGGCCAAGGTAGTCTGGCGCAGGGCATGGAAAAGTGGCTGGAACCACGCCGTATTTCCGCCGCCCGCAGTGAACAGCTCCTGGCTGAACTGCAGGGCATGTCACCCAATCTCGCGATGCTGATGGTCGCAAATCGCCAACTCAAGACGTTGACGGAAGCCAGCTAGAGCAGATCGCGCCAAATCAGATTCACGAAGTGATCCGATTTGGCGCGTGAATCTGCTCTATCTATTTGATGTAGACCGGATTCACGCGTTTGACTGAACCCCAAAGTGGTTCAGATCAAACGCGATCCGGTCTAGAACCCGAATGCGTTTGGTCTGGGCCAAGGGCGCTCAGACCAAACGCGAACCACGATCTGCTTCAGCCTTTACGCTCGACCATGAGCTTCTTGATCTCCGCAATGGCCTTGGCTGGATTGAGGCCTTTCGGGCAGGTTTTCGTGCAGTTCATGATGGTGTGGCAGCGATACAGGCGGAAGGGATCCTCCAGTTGATCCAGGCGCTCGCCAATGAACTCGTCTCGGCTGTCGGCCAACCAGCGATAAGCCTGGAGGAGCACCGCTGGGCCCAGGTAGCGTTCACCGTTCCACCAGTAGCTGGGGCAAGCGGTGGTGCAGCAGAAGCAAAGAATGCACTCCCAAAGACCGTCAAGCTTGGCCCTTTCTTCAGGGCTCTGCAGCCGCTCGCGCTCCGGGGCGGGAGTGGTGGTCTTGAGCCAGGGCTCGATCATGGCAAGCTGGGCATAGGCTTGGTTCAGATCGGGCACCAGATCCTTCACAACTGGCTGATGCGGCAGAGGGTAGACCTTCACTTCGCCAGCGATGTCTTCCATGTTCTTGGTACAGGCGAGGGTGTTCGTGCCATCGATGTTCATGGCGCAGGAGCCGCAGACTCCCTCGCGGCAAGACCGACGGAAGGTCAGCGTCGGATCGATCTCGTTCTTGATCTTGATCAACGCATCCAGAACCATCGGACCACAGTCGTCTAGATCGATGTGGTAGGTGTCCAGTCGCGGGTTGCTGCCGCTGTCCGGATCCCATCGATAGATCTTGAAGGTCTTGGTCCGTTTGGCGTTACTCGGCTGGGGCCAGGTCTTGCCCTGGGTGATCTTGGAGTTGGCAGGAAGCGTAAACGTGGCCATCGGACACTGCGCCTTTCGTGGATCTTGCTATCAGTAGGACCGCACCTGCGGTGGGAAGGCTTGAACCTCATTAGTGAGGGGCTGAAGCATAACTGGGCGTGATCCCAGCGTGACCTGACCGGCATCATCCACCCAGGCGATCGAGTGCTTCATCCAGTTGTCGTCGTCGCGGTTCGGGAAATCCTCCCGGGCATGTGCACCGCGGCTTTCCTCACGCGCCGCCGCAGCCGACATGGTGGCGGCGGCCTGGTACGTCAGGTTGTCGAATTCCAAGGTCTCGACCAGATCCGAGTTCCAGATCATGGAGCGGTCGCTGACCGCAAGGTCGGCCTTCATCGCCCAAACTTCTTCCAGCTTGCGCTGGCCTTCGGCCAAACTGTCGCCGGTACGGAAAACGGCAGCGTGGCTCTGCATGACCCGCTGCATGGTCAGGCGCTGCTGGGCAGTGGGCGTGCTTCCGCTGGCATGGCGCAGGCGATCCAGCCGCTCCAGCGCGCGCTCATCGGCATCGGCGGGCAGGGGACGATGGGGCTCGCCGGGGCTGAGAGTTTGCGCACAGCGGAGACCAGCGGCGCGGCCAAAGACGACGAGATCAAGCAGCGAGTTGGAGCCGAGACGGTTCGCACCGTGCACCGAAACGCAACCGGCCTCTCCGACTGCCATCAGGCCATGGACAACTTCGTGCTGTCCTCCCTCGACAAGGGTCAAGACCTCCCCGTGAATGTTCGTGGGAATGCCGCCCATGTTGTAGTGGCAGGTCGGGATGACAGGAATCGGCTCCTTCGTTACGTCTACGCCGGCAAATATCTTCGCGGTTTCGGAGATGCCGGGCAGGCGCGCGTGCAGGATGTCCGGATCCAGATGCTCCAGATGCAGATAGATGTGATCCTTCTGCGGTCCGACCCCGCGACCTTCGTTGATTTCCATGGTCATGGAGCGGCTTACCACATCGCGGCTGGCAAGATCCTTGGCGTTCGGGGCGTAGCGCTCCATGAAGCGCTCACCTTCGGAATTGGTCAGGTAACCACCTTCGCCGCGCGCGCCTTCCGTGATCAAGCAGCCGGCCCCGTAGATGCCAGTCGGGTGGAACTGTACGAACTCCATGTCCTGCAGGGGGAGGCCGGCCCGCGCCACCATGCCACCACCGTCGCCGGTGCAGGTATGGGCGGAGGTGCAGGAGAAGTAGGCGCGGCCATAGCCGCCGGTCGCCAGAATGGTGCGATGGGCGCGAAAGCGGTGGATCGTCCCGTCGTCCAGGTTCCAGGCGACCACACCCCGGCACTCGCCCTCTTCCATCATCAGATCGAGCGCAAAGTACTCGATGAAGAACTCGGCGTTATTCCGCAGCGACTGCTGGTAAAGGGTGTGCAGCATCGCATGACCGGTGCGGTCGGCGGCGGCGCAGGTGCGCTGGGCCGTGCCCTTGCCGAACTCGGTGGTCATTCCCCCGAAGGGTCTCTGGTAGATCTTGCCTTCCGCGGTTCGACTGAAAGGCACACCAAAGTGCTCCAGTTCGATGATCGCCGGAATGGCCTCCTTGGTCATGTATTCGATCGCGTCCTGGTCGCCCAGCCAGTCGGACCCCTTGACGGTGTCGTACATGTGCCAGCGCCAATCGTCCGCGCTCATGTTGCCGAGTGCCGCCGAGATACCGCCCTGGGCCGCCACGGTGTGGCTGCGGGTTGGGAACACCTTCGTAATGCAAGCGGTCTTGAGGCCGGAGCGCGCTAGTTCCAGCGTCGCGCGCAGCCCGGCGCCACCTGCTCCGACGACGACGACGTCATAGGTGTGATCGATCTTCGTGTAAGCTTCCGGCATTGATAGCGCCTTTGTACTTGAGCCTGGTGAAGCCGCCTGTTTCAGGAGGCGTCAGAACAGGATGGAAAGGACCGAAATTATCCCAATAACCGCGAGAAGGAACCCAAGCCCCTGGACGAGCAAGAGCGTGGCAATCCGCGCCACCTTGTCGTGGATGTAATCTTCGATGACGACCTGCAGACCCAGGACGGCGTGATAGAAGGTCGCGCCAATCAGGAGGATCAGAAGAGTGGCCGTGAGCGGGTTGCCGATCCAATCAACCAGCGCGGGGTGGTCGGCGCCCAGGTTGCTGATGATCGAAATGACAAACCATAGAGTCAGGGGGACCAGGGCGAGAGCGGTGACCCGCTGTACCCACCAATGACGCGTTCCATCCCGGGCTGATCCCAGATGTCGGACGCGGGCAAGGGGTGTTCTGAGACTCATCTTGTGATCCCCTAGAGTACGATCAGACCAACGATCCAGGACAGCAGCGTGAGGACGCCCGTGGCAATCACGACGGCCCAGCCGGAAGCGTAGGCCTGGGGCAGTTCGAAGCCATAGCCCGCATCCCAGAAGAGATGTCGGATGCCATTGCAGAGGTGGTAGAAAAGCGCCACCGACCAGCCGAATAGCAGGAGGATCCCGAACCAGGAGCCGACAAAGTTCTGCGCGCTGTTGAAAGTATCGGGACCAGCCGCGGCAGCCGCCAGCCAATAAACCAGCAGTAGTGTGCCGACGGAAAGAGCGATCCCGGTAAAGCGATGAAAGATGGAGAGTACCGAGGTGAGCTGCGGTCTATAAACCTGAAGATGCGGCGAAAGTGGTCGCCGGTTGGCGGACATGGCTCATTCCCCTCGTCGGTGTACAGCTTATTGTCCCTGACCCTTGCGGTTGGTTTAGTCCGGGGCAGGGAGCAAGTCAATCAAGCGACCTCCTCATGGGCTGACCTGGTCGGACAGGTGGAAGCTTCCGAAGGGCCAGCTCTTCTGGAGCTACGAAAGATTGCATAGACTGTCATAAGGGGTTATCCACCGGCCCATGTCTGGACTGGTGATCGCTGTCGACGGCCCTGCGGCCGCAGGGAAGGGGACGCTGGCGCGTCGCTTGGCTGCAGCCTTGAACCTTGCCCATCTGGACACTGGCAATCTTTACCGTGCGGTTGCGGCTCGCCTGCTTGAAGAGGGCGTCAGTGCCGAAGATGTAGAGCGGGCCACCCGGGTGGCAGCGGAACTGCAGGTGCAAGACCTGGAACGCGCTGACTTGCGAACGGAGCGGGTCGGCCAGGTTGCGTCTCGTGTGTCGGCCTATCCGGAAGTTCGGGCGGCGCTCCTGGAGTTTCAAAGGCGGTTTGCCAAGGAGCCGCCGGAGGGACGTGCAGGCGCGATCCTCGATGGGCGGGACATAGGGACGGTGGTGTGTCCCGATGCACCCATAAAGCTCTTCGTTACCGCAAGTCTCGAGGCGCGGGCCCGGCGGCGTCATGAAGAGTTGCTCGCCCGCGGCGAACCTACTATATACGCGCACGTCTTGGCCGAGATGGAGGCCCGCGATACCCGGGATCGGGATCGCCTGGTCGCACCGCTGCGTGCGGCCTCCGATGCCGTCACCTTGGATACGACAAACCTCAGTGCCGATGAAGTCTTCGCAGCGGCGATGGCTGTCGTCGCTGAGAAATCGGGTCACAGTAAAGCCAGCGTCCGCTCGGGAACGGTCGAGCAGTACTAAGGAGAAGCCCGGGCCACATCCGGGAAGACCGCCGGATACAACCGGCCGGCCCGAAACCATTTGATCGAAAGGACTATTGAATGAGCTCCGATGTCGCGGCTGAGCCGCAAGTAAAGGAATCCTTTGCCGCCCTGCTCGAGGAGAGCCTGGGTACGGAAGATGGCCTCGAGGGTAACGTCCTGCGCGGCCGAGTGGTCAACATCGACAACGACGCTGTGGTCGTTGATGTTGGCTTGAAGTCCGAGGGGCGGATCCCCCTCCGCGAGTTTTCAAAGGCCGGGGAAGATAGCGACCTGAAGGTCGGCGACACCGTCGAGGTCTTCCTTGAGCGGATGGAAGACAAGAACGGCGAGGCGATGCTGAGCCGCGAGAAGGCTCGCCGCGAAGAAGCCTGGAACCAGCTGGAGCAGGCGTACGGAGAAAGCCGCCGCGTTACGGGGCAGATCTTCGGCCGCGTCAAGGGTGGCTTCACAGTCGACCTTTCCGGCGCAGTGGCTTTCCTGCCCGGCAGCCAGGTCGACATCCGCCCGGTGCGGGACGTCACCCCGCTGATGCACACGCCGCAGCCCTTCCAGATCCTCAAGATGGACCGTTCGCGCGGCAACATCGTGGTGTCCCGCCGCGCCGTGCTCGAGGAAGATCGTGCCGAGCAGCGCAGTGAGCTGATCGCCAACCTGAAAGAAGGCCAGATCCTCACCGGCGTGGTGAAGAACATCACCGACTATGGTGCCTTCGTGGACCTGGGTGGCGTCGACGGCCTGCTGCACGTCACCGACATTTCCTGGCGTCGCATCAACCACCCGACCGAGGCCTTGTCCATCGGTCAGCAGGTTCAGGTGCAGATCATCCGCTTCAACCCGGAGACCCAGCGCATCAGCCTCGGCATGAAGCAGCTGGAGGCCGATCCCTGGGAGGGCGTGGCCGCCAAGTATCCGGTGGGCGCCAAGTTCCTGGGCCGCGTGACCAACATCACCGACTACGGCGCCTTCGTGGAGCTGGAGCCGGGCATCGAGGGTCTGGTCCACGTCTCCGAGATGAGCTGGACCAAGAAGAACGTCCATCCGGGCAAGATCGTCTCTACCTCTCAGCAGGTCGAGGTCATGGTGCTGGATGTGGACGAAGAGAAGCGCCGGATCTCGCTGGGTCTCAAGCAGACCATGCAGAACCCCTGGGACGAGCTGGTGGAGAAGTATCCGATCGGCTCCGTGCTCGAGGGCGAGATCAAGAACATCACCGAGTTCGGTCTGTTCGTTGGTTTGCCGGGCGACATCGACGGCATGGTGCACCTCTCCGACCTCGACTGGGAGCGCTCCGGCGAAGAGGCGGTGCAGGACTACGCCAAGGGTATGGTTGTGAAGGTGAAGCTTCTCGAGGTCGACGTCGAGAAGGAGCGCATCAGCCTTGGTATCAAACAGCTTGAGTCCGATCCCTTCGAAGCCGCTGCTGAAGGCATCAAGAAGGGTGACGTCGTGACCTGCACCATCCGCGAGGTTCAGGACAACGGTATTGAGGTCGAGCTGAACGACGGTGCCACCGGCTTCATCCGCAAGGCCGAGTTGTCACGGGAGCGCAGTGAACAGCGTCCGGACCGCTATGCCCCGGGCGAAAAGGTTGACGCCAAGGTCACTGCGGTGGATCGCAAGACCCGCCGTATCACCCTGTCGATCAAGCAGCTCCAGATCCAGGAAGAGAAGCAGGCCATGGCTGAGTACGGCTCCACGGAGTCCGGTGCCAGCCTCGGCGACATCCTGGGCGCCGCCATTGCCAAGCAGCGTCAGGAGCAGAAGAAGGCGGACGACTCTTCCGAGGACTAAACGTCTTTGCCTTGAAGGCTTAGTGAAGGGGGCGCCGGACATGGACCGGCGCCCCTATTTTCTATGTTGTTGTTCTGTAAGCATCATTGACCGCAGATGAAGCCTCTGGCAGGCTCATTGCGGTCATCCCGTAAGCTGTCGGGAGGTTAGGGGGCTATCCACCCGGAGATGCTGGTTGGCCAGTGAAAGTTGCGTTCTGTCCGGCTGACCTGGAGGCCCTACCTCAGGTCGGGCGGCCGGGTCATACGGGGGCTCGCGGTTCTTCCGTTCCGATTGTTGCCTATCCGAACATAGCCTATCAGTGGCCCGTGGCAGGGTCTTGTCGGGAAAGCGGTATGACGAAGTCGGAGCTAATACAGCGGATCGCAGAACTAAATCCGCACCTTTATCACCGGGACGTTGCGCGCATCGTGAACACGATTTTCGAAGAAATCAGCGCAGCACTGGAACGTGGAGATCGTGTCGAACTGCGGGGCTTTGGCGCGTTCTCTACCAAGCAGCGGGACGCGCGGGCTGGCCGGAACCCACGCACTGGCGACACGGTTCAGGTAGAGGCCAAGGCGGTTCCCTACTTCAAGACCGGGAAACAGCTGCGCGAACGACTAAACGGCGGCTGATTGGCAGACCAAGGGGACGAACGGTGCGACGACTGAGCTGGATAGTGACCATTCCCTTGATGGTGATTGCTGTCGTCTTTGCCGTGGTTAACCGGCAATTGACGCAGGTTAATCTATGGCCCTTTGACATCGAGCTGCAGGCGCCGCTGTTCCTCGTGGTCCTGCTATCGATTTTCGTCGGCTTTATCCTGGGGGGAGTAGCGAGTTGGATGGCCGCCACTCGCAAGCGACGCCGGGCGCGCAATGATCGTGCGCGGCTGCGCAACCTGGAGCAGGAGGTCCATAACCTGCAGCGGGATCATCAACGCCCTGCACTCCCCTCCTCATCCGGCAGCTGAGCGGCGATCGCTGTCTCGCGCCCGTTTTTTCTCTTCGCTCAGGAGCGACAGCATCACCATGCGCAGTTTTTCCGCAGACGAAACCCGAGAGGCGCTGGCTTATCCGCAGACCATTGAAGCCCTGCGCCAGGCCTTTCAGAGCGACATCGAAGTTCCGGTTCGTCACCATCACACAATGCGCCGACAGAGCGAACCTGCAGCGACCTTGTTGCTGATGCCCGCATGGGAAGGCGAAGACTATGTCGGCATCAAGATCCTGACGGTCACACCGGGGAACGCGCAGCGTTCCTTGCCAGCCATCCTCGGCGTCTATTTGCTGAATGACGGCCGCACCGGCGCCCCCCTTGCGCTGATCGACGGCCCGACGCTCACCGTGCGCCGAACAGCGGCCGCTTCTGCCCTGGCGGCTGACTATCTGGCGCGTAAGGACAGCGAGCACCTGCTAATGGCCGGCACCGGGGCATTAGCGCCTCACCTGATCGAAGCTCACTGTGCCATGCGGCCAATCCGCCGGATTTCCATCTGGGGGCGACGCCGTGAGAAGGCCGAAGAGGTCGCCGCGGGCGTAAAGCAGCCGAACGTAGAGGTTCAGGTTGTCGATGACCTGGAAAAGACGGTGCCGCTGGCCGACATAATCTCTTGCGCAACCCTCTCCACAACCCCGCTGGTGCAAGGAGCCTGGCTGCAGCCAGGGCAACACCTCGACCTCGTCGGTGCCTTCACTCCGGAAATGAGGGAAAGCGATGACGAGGCTGTGCGACGTTCCAGTCTTTTCGTGGATACGCGCGCCGGCTGCACCCAGGAGGGCGGAGATATCGTTCAACCCTTGCAGCAGGGAATCATTGAGCCGGAGGCTATCTTGGCGGATCTTGTCGATCTGACGGCCGGTCGCCACGCAGGTCGCACTGACGAGAAGGAAATCACCTTGTTCAAGTCGGTAGGTACTGCCGTGGAAGACTTTGCGGCCGCCAAGCTGGTTCTGGAGCGCGCAGGTCTGTAATGCCGAGGGCGAGCACTCCAGGCGCTCGGCCGCCTCGAGGAATGGATAAAGTTTTCGTCAGTCTCGATACTCCCGATCCTGAACGGGCGGCGAACCTTGTGCAGTCGCTGCAGGGGCGGGTCGGTGGCTTCAAGTTGGGAAAGGAGTTCCTGGCTTCCCAAGGTCCTGACGCAGCGCGGAAGGTGGTGGGTGAGCAACCGCTTTTCCTGGACGTGAAGTATCACGATATACCGAATACGGTGGCAGCCGCGCTGCGGGCGATTGCGCGGCAGCGTCCCGCAATCGTGAACGTTCATGCATCGGGTGGTGCCGCGATGATGCGTGCCGGTGTCGAAGCTGTCCGCGAGGCCGCTGCTGAACTGCAGGTGCAGCCGCCGTGGCTCGTGGCAGTAACTGTCTTGACCAGCCTGGAT
>JAJUFM010000149.1 GCA_029265995.1 Rhodospirillaceae bacterium
AAAGAAAGCTCCCAATAGGTTTGCTGATCCTCTCGCCCGTCCGGCTCGATCATCAAGGTGGTCGCCGGCGGCAGCTTGCGAACCCCCTTCAGGATGGTCCAGGGGGCTGGAACGACCGCGTGGAAGCTCATGTAAAAGTTCAGCGCAACCGGATCGATGGAGGTGTCCACGCCCTCGGTTCTGGCCAGCGCTGGAAGATTGGAGGCGAAGCGAAGGCCGCCTGTCACGGGGGCCAGGTAGAGCGGCTTGATACCCAGTCGGTCCCGCGCGAAAAGCACGCGCCCGCTGTCCCTTTCCCAAAGGCAGAAGGCGAACATCCCGGAAAAGCGCTTTACACAATCGCGGCCCCAGGCGTGATAGGCCTTCAGGATGACCTCGGTGTCTCCATTGGTGAAGAAGCTATAGCCCTTGGCCTCCAGCTCCCCCCTCAACTCGGCGAAGTTGTAGATTGCGCCGTTGTAGACCACGCCCAGCCCGAGGGCCGGATCGATCATTGGTTGCTGCGAGCGCTCGGCGTGATCGATGATCTTCAGCCGTCGATGGCCCACCGCCATGCCTTGTTGGGAATAGACGCCAAGGGCGTCGGGACCACGTCGAGCAATTGCTTCGGACATGGCGTGGAGGCGCGCGAGGTCGACCTCGGCGCCATCGTAGCGGATCTCACCGACAATTCCGCACATGAGGCTGGATTTCTGCTCCTTTCAGAGGGGATAGCCAGAGCGAGGAATGAATAGTTCCTCAATCAGCTAACGTGGAAGCCACGGGCCCTGTAGTTCTCGTTGTTTCGTCAGAATGTGATGCTGAAAAGAGTTAGGCGTAGAGGCACGTCTTTCAAGGGAAAGTCGTGAAGTTCTAGTGGATGTAGCACCGTTGTAACCTTGGCATGAAGCGTGATCGGACAGAAGTTGCTGCTCCACTATTCAGCGAATATCACATATCATTTGTGTGCTTTCCATCGGTTACTCGAGAAGGCGGCCCTGTCGCTGATTTCAAAAGCGCGACTTGCAATGCGGCGCGCCTGGAATAGACTGCGTCGGCCTGCCCCTGTGGCGGAACCGGTAGACGCGCGCGACTCAAAATCGCGTTCCGAAAGGAGTGCCCGTTCGAGTCGGGCCAGGGGCACCATCAACAAGTTCTTCAAGGCCAACCCCTACGACGAGCTGGTGTTCCCCGGCCGCGCGACCACAGAGGGCGCGCCGCCCGTGCGGTTGTCGTTAGGCGCGACTTGACGAGATGATCCACGCCGCCTTAGACAGGAGCCACTCCGAGGGGTGTGCCGAAAGGCGCTGAGACGGCGAGCAGTCGAACCCTTGAACCTGATCCGGGTCATACCGGCGTAGGAACGGAACAAGGGCCGCAGCGGAAATCTGCTCTCTATCCTTGGCCCGCTCTCTCGTCACAACGCCCGGATCCCCACGCTGATTTTTTGGGGGAGACGGCATGATCCGACCATTCCTGGATTTCTTTGGCAGCCTCACTTAGTGGCGCGGGCTGAGGGAATGGCTGCTTTCAAAGGGGCGCTGCGGACAGCCCTGGTGCTGCTAGTCAGCTGGCAACTGTTGGTGTGGTTGCTTGCCCCGCCGCATTACATTCTGCCGACTCCGCTCCAGGTTTTGGCCGTTTTCCGCGCCCGCTTCTCCTACCTGCTCGACAACACCCTTGTGACCCTCACCGAAATCCTGTGCGGCTTTGCGGCCGGCAGCCTGCTCGGCATCGCTACGGCCCTTTGCATCGCAGCTGTGCCGCGGTTCGGACGCCTGGTCTGGCCTGCAGTGCTGGTGCTACAGGCCTTCCCCGTTTTCGTCATCGCGCCCCTGCTAGTGTTGTGGTTCGGCTTCGGCATGGGATCCAAGGTGGTGATGACGACCCTGATCATCTTCTTTCCCGTAGCCTCGGCCTTTGGCGACGGCTTGCGCCGCATCGAGCCCGAGATCCTCGACGCCACCTCGCTGACGGAGGCAACCCGCTGGCAGGAGCTGTGGCACATACGCGTGCCGCTGGCCGTGCCGTCCCTGGTGTCCGGCTTACGCGTAGCGGCCCCGCTTGCGCCGCTCGGCGCTGTGATCGGCGAGTGGGTGGGCGCCTCGGCGGGCCTCGGCTTTGTCATGGTGCAAGCCAATGCGCGGATGCAGACCGACACCGTTTTCGCCGCCATGGCGATCATTGCCCTGCTGACGCTGGTGCTGCGCCGTGCCGTCGACTGGCTGGGACCGCGGCTTAGCCCTTGGGCCGTGGAAGATGAACGCCTTTCCTGAAGCTCCCTTGAAGAGATGGACCCTATGCGACCTTCACTTTTCCTTGCTCTGTTCCTTACCGTGGCTTCGGCTTCCGCCGCCCAGGCACAGGAGCGGCTAACCGTTCTCCTGGAGTGGTTCGTCAATCCGGATCATGCGCCGCTGGTGGTGGCGCAGGAACTTGGCCTCTTCGCTCAGGCGGGGCTGGAGGTGGAGCTTTTGCCGCCCGCGGACCCCTCGATCGTGCCGCGCGCGGTCGCGGCGGGGCAGGCGGAGGTCGGCATTCATTATCAGCCGAGCCTCTATCTGGATCACGCCCAGGGGATTCCGCTCGTCCGCTTCGGGACCCTGGTGGAAACGCCGCTCAACACCCTGACCGTCTTGGCGGAGGGACCGATCTCCAGCATCGAGGATCTCGAGGGCAAGCGCATCGGCTTCTCGGTGTCGGGCTTTGAGGACGCCATGCTAGCCAGCATGTTGAAGCACGCGGGCGTGGACGAAAGGAGTGTGCAACTGATCAACGTAAACTTCGCGCTCACTCCCTCCCTCATCGGCGGCCAGGTGGATGCCACCATTGGCGGCTTCCGCAACTTCGAGCTGACCCAGATGCGGCTTGCGGGGCAGGAGGGCCGCGCCTTCTTTCCGGAAGAGGAGGGGGTGCCGGTCTACGATGAGCTGATCTTCGTGACCCGTCAGGATTTGCTCGAAGACACTCGTCTGCCACGTTTTCTCGAGGCGGTGGAGCGGGGGGCGCTCCATCTCACCAACCATCCAGAGGAAAGCTGGGAGCTCTTCATCCGCGCCTACCCGGATCTCGATGATGAGCTGAACCGCCAGGCTTGGATCGACACCCTGCCGCGCTTTGCCAAGCGCCCCTTCGCTTTGGATCACCGCCGCTACGCCCGCTTCGGCGCCTTCATGGTGGAGAGTGGCTTGATTGAGCAGGCGCCGGCGGTCGAGGAGATTGCCGTGGAGCTGGAGTAGGGGCGAGGCGCTTAGGGCGCGGGCAGGCTCGCCAGCAGGGCCTGGAAGATCTCGGCGGGCAGGCTCCGGTTTCCACCGGTGCCGTTCATCAGGATGGCGATGACCCGCTCCGTCTCTGGCTCGTACATGACCAGCGATTGGTAGCCCAATCCCGCTCCTGTGTGTCCGATCCATCCGTCAATTTCGCCCAACGCGAAGCCGTAGCGGTGGTAGAAGGGGCTGCGCGGATCGGCGTCGGTCGGCGCGAAGGTGGCAAGTCGCTCCGCCTGAAGCTCGTCATTCAGCAGGCTGCCGGACCCCAGGGCCCGGCCCCAGACCACCAGGTCCTGCAGCGTACCGGTCAGGGCTCCGGAGGCTCCGAACCAGCCCGGCGCGACCTGCGGCAGCGGCGCTACCGTCTCCGCTTCCAGATGGAAGCCTTCGGCGGCCGGTGCCTCCTCCTCGAATCCGTAGCGCACCGACGTCAGGCGCAGCGGTTCCAGGATTCGCCAACGCACGGCCTCATGCCAGGGGACACCCGTCACTGCCTCGATGACTGCCCCCAACAGCAGCGTGTTGGTGTTGGAGTACTCGTAGCTACTCCCCGGCTCGAAGCTGGCCTCTTGCGTAAAGGCCATGTCGAGCAGTTCGCCGCGCGCTGGCTCCCGAGCCGGCGCCTCCAGCAGGGTGGCGATCAGCTCGGAGTTGCTGGAATAGTTCGGCAAGCCCGTGCGCATCGTGCCCAGGTGCCGCAGCGTGATGTCCTCGCCGCCGGGAATGCCTTCGACGTAGGTGGCCAGAGGTTCATCGAGATGCAGCGCGCCCTCCTGCACCAACTGCAGCACGAGCGTTCCGACGAAGGACTTGGTGATGCTGCGATAGGCGAAGCGGAGCTCTGGCGCTGCTTCCTCCTCGGCGACCGGCACCCCCGGGCGCGCCAGGCTGATGATCGAAGTACCCTGCTCATCGGAAATCGCTACCTGGATGATCGGCGGTCGTTCCGGGCCCAGCACGGATTCCACCACCGCGGCGATATCGACCGGCGGTAGTGCCGGGGCGGGTTCCTGTTCTTGGGCGGCCGCCGCGCCAAGGAGCAGTGGGGTGAGAAGCAGTGTGGGAAGGAGCGGTGTGTGGAGGAGCAGACCGCCAGCAAAAGCCGCTTTCGAAACCAAGGTCTGTCTCCCTGCGATTGCCGCTAGTGCTATCTTGAAGGCTAACGGCTATTGGGCGTAGCGGGCAAAGAGCTGCTCCATGACCTGCTCGGCCGCCGTTTCGGCAGGTTGGCCCGGCGCGTTGGTCACCACCACGATCGACAGCTTGCGCTCCCGATCGACCAGGATCTTGGCCAGATTCATGCCGTTAGAACCGTTATGCATAAGCATTGGCTCCTCCGCCCAAGGCGGCGTGATGACGCTCCATCCCATGGCGTACTCGCCCTGCTGCGGCGTGCCAGGCGGTGGGTTCTCCAGGACCGGCGTTCGAACGTGGGGCCGATGCAGCTCCGCCAGGGTTTCGGCCGAAACGATGGGCGGGTCGGGTTCGTCCGGCGCCGCGTTCCAGCTGCCCCAGCGTAGGAAATCCAGCACGGACATATGCGCCGCCCCCGCTGGCCCTAGCAGCGCCGGTACGTCGGCGGCGGGGCCCCAGAGCATGGGGGTGAGATCGCCGTTCTCCTCGGCCAGATGCCCCACCGCTGCGTCATAGCGCCCGCGACGAGCCTGGGGGCCAATGCCCGCGCTCTCCAGGCCCAGGGGATCGAAGATCACCTCATGGATCAGCGCTTCCCAGGGGCGCCCCGCTGCCGCTTCGGCCATGGCGCCGGCGATCATGTAGCCGAAGTTGGAGTACTGGAAGGGTGAAGGCCCGTCCGGCACCACCGGGGCTTCCTCCTTCACCTGCTCGATCGCCCAGAGACGCGCGGCATCAGGATTCTGCTGGGCCGCTTCCGAGGAGAAGTAGATCTCCATGTATTCCTGAGTGTCGCTGGGCAAACCGCTGGAATGGGAAAGCAGTTGGCTCAGCGTTACCTCGGCCAGTGCCGGGTTCATGCCATCGATACGCTCCCCCAGCACTTCGCCCACCTGGCTATCCCAGGACAGCACGCCCTTCTCCACCAGGCTGCCCAGAAGGGTGGCCGTCATAGCTTTGGTGTCGGAGCCGATGTGGAAGCGATCCTCCAGGGTGACGGGCAGATCCATCCCCAGCACCCGCGTTCCCACCGCGCCGGCCGCCACCACTTCCCCCTCCCGGCTCACCGCCGCGGCCAGCGCAGGTAATCCCTGCGCCTCGCGCAACGGCTCCAGAAGATCCGCCAGGTCATCCCGCGCCCCCGCCGGCTCGGCAAAGGCACCGGCGGCAAGACAAAAAGCGACAACGAGCGTCAGGGCTTTGACAGGGGCCATGATCACCTTCCGGCCGTGAGAGGGGAATCGTGCGAATGTGTTGCCGCAGCTTAAACGGAAGGTTCCTGTCACGGAAGAACTCCATGCGCGCGTGGCCTGCAGCGGCGACACGCAGGCGGGCTGCCTGAGCCCCAAGAAGCGCACGCCTGCTGCGCTGTCTTCGGCAAGGTGCCCTCTGGAGGCGCCAGGCTGACCTTCCGGCGTGTAGAGCGGGCGCGAGCGGCTGCTACACCTGCTCGATATGCCGCTCCAGACTGATCTTCAGCCGTGAGCCCGTCGCGGCGGC